>NZ_JBHXFI010000017.1:132163-142643 GCF_042724075.1 Streptomyces sp. NPDC127097
TCTATTCCGGGCGCCGCCACTGGTGAGATGGGGCCGGTCACCAGCTTAAATGGTGGACACGGGCCCCTTCGTCATGTCCCGCCGCTCAGCGCCCGGCCACCGCCCGCACCGCGTCCTCCACCGGCACCTCCCCGCCGATCAGCTCCAGCGTCCGGCCGATGGTGGCCGGCTCGTCGAGCAGCGCCACCAGGACGGCCGCCACGTCGTCCCGGCTCACCTCGCCGCGGCCGGTCGTGTCGGCCAGCGCCACCAGGCCCGTGCCGGGGTCGTTGGTCAGCCGGCCCGGCCGCAGGATCGTCCAGTCCAGCCCGGCGCGGGCCCGTACGTCCGCGTCCGCGGCGCCCTTCGCCCGCAGGTACGCGGCGAAGACCGGGTCGGTGCCCTCGGGGGGCTCACGGTCCGCGCCCATGGACGAGACGACGAGGAAGCGCCGTACCCCGGCCGTCTCGGCCGCGTCCGCGAAGAGCGCCGCCGCGCCGCGGTCCACCGTGTCCTTGCGTTCGATGCCACTGCCCGGCCCCGCGCCCGCCGCGAAGACGGCCGCGTCGGCGCCCTCCATGTGCCGGGCGACGTCCTCCACCGACGCCGACTCCAGGTCGCAGACCACCGGTTCGGCCCCCGCGGCCAGCACGTCACCGGCCTGTTCCGGCCGGCGGATGATGCCCGCGACCTCGTCCCCGCGCTTGGCGAGCAACCGCTCCAGCCGCAGCGCGATCTGACCATGTCCACCTGCGATGACAATGCGCATGATCCCGACCGTACGCCGAAGCGCCGCCACGGAGCGCGGGACCGGCCGGGACGGGGTGCCTTCTCGCCGCCGCGGCTCAGCGCTGCGACTGCCGCGGCAGCTCCAGCGCCACGTCCGCCGCCGAGTCGCAGTACTCCCGCACCGCGCTGGTGCGGGCGACCACCCGCCCGCGGTGGATCACGATCCGGCTGTACGCGAGCGAGAGCACCCCGGCGATCCGCTCGCCCCGCACCGCCAGCAGCTCCGCGGGAAAGCCCGCCTCGACCCGTACCTCCGGCAGCCCCAGCGTCGCCCGCGCCGCCGAACTCACGCTCTCGTAGGCCGCCTCCGGCGTGGCCTCCCCCAGGGAGGCCAGCAGATACGCCGCCTCCAACGGGTCACCGCGCCCCACTGGATTCGCCACGTCCCGCAGCGCCCCGCTGCCCGCCGCCACCTGGACGCCGGCCGCCCGCAGCAGCCGTACGGGCGCCGGCCGCGACACCCGCGAGCCGTACCGCTCCAGCCCCGTGCAGTCGCCCTGCGGCAGACAGACGACGGCGACCCCGGCGGCCGCCAGCTGCTCGGCGACCCGCGCCGCCACGCTCCGCGGCATCCGCGCCATCCCGGCACACGGGCCGAGCGCGACGCCCGGCCGCAGCCCGCCGGACATCGCCGCGAACCGCGCCAGCCGCGCCGGATCGTCCCCGTCGGTGTGCAGATCCACCGGGCAGCCGTGCTCCCCGGCCAGCTCCAGGACCGTCTCGACGTACCCGGCCGGATCGGGGTCGAGGTCCGGACAGCCGCCGATGACCGAGGCGCCCATCTTCACCGCGTCCCGCAGCATCGCCAGCCCGTCCGCCCCGGCCACCCCGGTCAGCACCCGCGGCACCGCGACCGCCGCCAGATCGGCCAGCCCGCGCAGCGACCGGCGCGCCTGGAGCACCGCCTCCAGCGAGCGCAGCCCCTGGACGTCGCCGATCCTGACGTGGCTGCGGGAGGCGGTGGCGCCGTGCCCCAGCTGGAGCAGCGCGGCCTCGGTCGTCCGGCGCTGCACGTCTTCGGGCGAACGGGACGCGGGGCCGTCGGAGTCGGCGGTCAGGGCGGTGTCGCAGTGCGCATGGGGTTCGGCGGGGGCGGGGAGCAGGAGGTAGCCGGCGAGGTCGACGCGGGCGCCCTGCGGGGCGAGGCTGCCGGCCGTCCCGACGGCCTCGATGCGTCCGCCACCGAGCCGTACGTCGACGGTCCGCCCGTCGGCGAGCCGGGCGCCGCACAACACCAGCGCACCGCTCTCCGACCTGGCGAACCGGCCGGGCCCGACGGGCTTTCCCGGCTGCGGCTGCGGCGAACTGCTGTCGGACATCGCGCTCCTCGAAGGCACCGGCGTGCAAGATCACGCAGCGTTCTGCCGAGCCTAGGCCGCTGCCGGGAGAGCGTTGCGCAGGCGCGAAATAGTCGTACCGGTGTGGTGCGCGGGGCCCCAGTGGCACGGCCCCGATACGGATTTCACGTTTGGCGGCGGGCCGTGTAATGTCTTCATCGCTCGCCCCAATAGCTCAGTCGGCAGAGCGTCTCCATGGTAAGGAGAAGGTCTACGGTTCGATTCCGTATTGGGGCTCTGATGTGTGAGGTTCCCGCCTTCGGGCGGGGTCCCCTCGCATCACAGCGGTGTAGCTCAGTCGGTAGAGCAAGCGGCTCATAATCGCTGTGTCACCGGTTCAAGTCCGGTCACCGCTACTGACAGTAGCCGATTGTGGGGTCGGTCCTCCGATCGGCTACTCTTTTATGCGTTAATCCGACCACCCGTCCGTCCAAGGAGCACTCACGTGGCTGCCACCGACGTCCGCCCGAAGATCACGCTGGCCTGCGTGGAGTGCAAGGAGCGGAACTACATCACCAAGAAGAACCGGCGCAACGACCCGGACCGTCTTGAGATGAAGAAGCACTGCCCCCGTTGCAACTCGCACACCGCGCACCGCGAGACGCGATAACACAGGCTCGCCCGTGAGGCCGTCCCCATTAGTGGGGGCGGCCTCACGGCGTTGTCACCATCAGTACAGGGAGGTTGCGAGCCCATGGCGCTCGACCAGTCTTTTGTCGGACGCACGTACCCGCCCACCGACCCGTACGAGGTCGGCCGGGAAAAGATCCGCGAATTCGCCGAGTCGATCGGCGACCCCAACCCCGCTTACACGGACGCCGAAGCGGCCAAGGCACTCGGGTACTCCGATGTGATCGCCCCGCCGACTTTTGTGTTCGCCATCACTTTCAAGGCCGCGGGACAGGTCATCGAGGACCCGCAACTGGGCCTGGACTACAGCCGGGTGGTGCACGGCGACCAGAAATTCGCCTACACCCGGCCGGTGCGCAGCGGGGACCGGTTGTCCGTCACCTCCACCATCGAGGCCATCAAGACCATGGCGGGCAACGACATCATCGACATCCGCGGCGAGGTGCACGACGAGGCGGGCGAACACGTCGTGACCGCGTTCACCAAGCTGGTGGCCCGTGCCGCGAAGGAGGCGTGAGATGACCGCGAAGATTTCCTATGACGAGGTCGAGGTCGGCACGGAACTCCCGGCGCAGACCTTCCCGGTGAGCCGCGCCACGCTCGTCCGGTACGCGGGCGCCTCCGGTGACTTCAACCCGATCCACTGGAACGAGAAGTTCGCCAAGGAGGTCGGGCTGCCGGACGTCATCGCGCACGGCATGTTCACGATGGCCGAGGCGATCCGGGTGGTCACCGACTGGGCCGGGGACCCGGGCGCGGTCGCCGAATACGGGGTGCGCTTCACCAAGCCCGTCATCGTCCCCAACGACGAGACCGGCGCACTGATCGAGGTCAGCGCCAAGGTCGCCGCCAAGCTGGACGACGACGACCGTACGGTCCGCGTCGACCTCACCGCGATGAGCGCCGGCCAGAAGGTGCTGGGCATGTCCCGCGCCGTGGTCCGCCTCGCCTGAGCCGGGGCCGCCGGGGCGGCCGGCCGAGCGCTGTCGGACCGCCCCCGTACCCTTGGGCGCGTGCAGGAACTCCACGACGCCCCCCTCGCCCCGCTGACCACCTTCCGCCTCGGCGGCCCGGCCACCCGCCTCGTCACGGCCACCACCGACGACGAGGTGATCGCGGCCGTCCGCGCGGCCGACGACACCGGGACCCCGCTGCTGATCATCGGCGGCGGCAGCAACCTCGTGATCGGCGACAAGGGCTTCGACGGCACGGCCCTGCGCATCGCCACCCGCGGCTTCGCGCTCGACGGCACGGACCTCACGCTCGCCGCGGGCGAGAACTGGTCCGACGCGGTCGCCCGCACGGTCGAGGCCGGGCTGGCCGGTGTGGAGTGCCTGGCCGGCATCCCCGGCTCCGCGGGCGCCACCCCGATCCAGAACGTGGGCGCGTACGGCCAGGAGGTCTCCGCCACGATCACCGAGGTCGTCGCCTACGACCGCCGCCTCGGCGAGACCGTCACGATCCCCAACGCGGAGTGCGGCTTCTCCTACCGCCACAGCCGCTTCAAGCAGCACCCCGACCGCTTCGTGGTGCTGCGGGTGCGCTTCGCCCTGGAGGACGCCGGGGGCCTCTCCGCGCCCCTGAAGTACCCCGAGACGGCCCGCGCCCTCGGCGTGGAGGCCGGGGACCGGGTCCCGGCCGCCGTCGCCCGGGAGACCGTGCTGGCACTGCGCGCCGGCAAGGGCATGGTGCTGGACCCCGAGGACCACGACACCTGGTCGGCGGGCTCGTTCTTCACCAACCCGATCCTCACCGAGGCCGAGCACGCCGCCTTCCTCCGCCGCGTCCAGGACCGCCTCGGCCCCGACGTCGCCCCGCCCGCCTTCCCGGCCGGCGACGGCCTGGTGAAGACCTCCGCGGCCTGGCTCATCGACCGGGCCGGCTTCACCAAGGGCTACGGCAGCGGCCCCGCCCGCATCTCCACCAAGCACACCCTCGCGCTCACCAACCGCGGCGCGGCCACCACCGAGGACCTGCTCGCTCTGGCCCGCGAGGTCCGCGGCGGCGTGCACGCGGCCTTCGGCGTCACGCTCGTCAACGAACCCGTCACGGTCGGCGTCAGCCTCTGACCGGTCCCTGGAGGGCCTTCACCGGCCCCTGGACGGCCTACGCGGCCAGCCAGGCGTCGATCTCCGCCAGCAGCCGCTGCTGCTCGTCCTGCGGCGCGCAGGAGCCGCGGACCGACTGCCGGGCCAGCTCGGCCAGTTCGGCGTCGGTGAAGCCGTGCGCGGTGCGGGCGATCTCGTACTGCGCGGCCAGCCGGGCGCCGAACAGCAGCGGATCGTCCGCGCCCAGCGCCATCGGCACGCCCGCGTCGAAGAGCGCCCGCAGCGGCACGTCCTCCGGCTTCTCGTAGACGCCCAGCGCCACATTCGACGCGGGGCACACCTCGCAGGTCACCCCGCGCGAGGCCAGCCGGCTCAGCAGCACGGGATCCTCCGCGGCCCGTACGCCGTGCCCCACCCGGCCGGCGTGCAGATCGTCCAGACAGTCCCGGACGCTCGCCGGCCCCGACAGCTCACCGCCGTGCGGCGCCGCCAGCAGGCCGCCCTCCCGGGCGATGGCGAAGGCGCGGTCGAAGTCCCGGGCGAAACCGCGGCGTTCGTCGTTGGACAGCCCGAAGCCGATCACGCCGCGGTCGGCGTAGCGCACCGCGAGACGCGCGAGCGTACGGGCGTCCAAGGGGTGCTTCATCCGGTTCGCGGCCACCAGGACACGGATTCCGAGCCCGGTGTCCCGGGAGGCGCTCCGCACCGCGTCCAGGATGATCTCCAGGGCCGGGATCAGCCCGCCCAGCCGCGGGGCGTACGAGGTCGGGTCGACCTGGATCTCCAGCCAGCGCGACCCGTCGTGGACATCCTCCTCGGCGGCCTCCCGCACCAGCCGCTGGATGTCCTCGGGCGTTCGCAGACACGACCGGGCGATGTCGTACAGCCGCTGGAAACGGAACCAGCCGCGCTCGTCCGTGGCCCTCAGCTGGGGAGGTTCACCGCTGCGCAGCGCCTCCGGCAGATGGACGCCGTACTTGTCGGCGAGGTCCAGCAGGGTCGCGGACCGCATCGACCCGGTGAAGTGCAGATGCAGATGGGCCTTCGGCAATCGGCGCAGATCTCGAACAGGGGCTTCCTCGCGGGCACGAACGCTCTCCATCCCAAGATCTTGCCGCATCCGGGCGGTGCGCCGGTAGGTCTTTCCCGAAGGGGCGTCCGGGGGAACGTGCGAACGGGCCCCGGAACATCGGGGCCCGTTCGCATCGATCGGTGGCTGGTGTCCTACTCGGCGGCCGGTGTCCTACTTGGCCTCGGCCAGCAGCTTCTGGATCCGCGACACGCCCTCGACCAGGTCCTCGTCGCCCAGCGCATACGAAAGCCGCAGGTAGCCGGGGGTGCCGAAGGCTTCACCCGGGACGACGGCGACCTCCGCCTCCTCCAGGATCAGCTCGGCCAGCTCGACGCTGCTCTGCGGGCGCTTGCCGCGGATCTCCTTGCCCAGGAGCTCCTTGACCGACGGGTACGCGTAGAAGGCGCCCTCCGGCTCCGGGCACAGCATCCCGTCGATCTCGTTGAGCATCCGCACGATGGTCTTGCGGCGCCGGTCGAAGGCGACCTTCATCTCCTCGACGGCCGTCAGATCGCCGGAGACCGCCGCGATCGCCGCGGCCTGCGCGACATTGGAGACGTTGGACGTGGCGTGCGACTGGAGGTTCGTGGCGGCCTTGATGACGTCCTTGGGGCCGATCGCCCAGCCCACCCGCCAGCCGGTCATCGCGTAGGTCTTCGCCACACCGTTGACGATGACGCACTTGTCGCGCAGCTCGGGCACGACCACCGGCAGCGACGAGAACGTGGCGTCGCCGTAGACCAGGTGCTCGTAGATCTCGTCGGTCAGCACCCACAGGCCGTGCTCGGCGGCCCAGCGGCCGACCGCCTCGACCTGCTCGCGGCTGTAGACCGCCCCGGTCGGGTTCGACGGCGAGACGAACAGCAGCACCTTGGTGCGGTCCGTGCGGGCCGCCTCCAGCTGCTCCACGGTCACGCGGTAGCCCGTGGTCTCGTCCGCGACGACATCGACCGGCACCCCGCCGGCCAGACGGATCGACTCGGGGTACGTGGTCCAGTACGGCGCCGGGACGACGACCTCGTCGCCCGGGTCGAGGATCGCTGCGAACGCCTCGTAGATCGCCTGCTTGCCGCCGTTCGTCACCAGGACGTTCGCCGGCTCGATCTCGTAGCCGGAGTCGCGCAGCGTCTTCGCGGCGATCGCGCTCTTCAGCTCGGGGAGCCCGCCGGCCGGGGTGTAGCGGTGGTACTTCGGGTTGCGGCAGGCATCGATCGCCGCCTCGACGATGTAGTCGGGCGTCGGGAAGTCGGGCTCACCGGCGCCGAAGCCGATCACCGGGCGTCCGGCGGCCTTGAGGGCCTTCGCCTTGGCGTCGACGGCGAGGGTCGCGGACTCGGAAATCGCACCGACACGGGCCGAGACACGGCGGTCGGCAGGGGACGAAGCGGGAGGAGTGGCAGCGCTCATACCTGCATCGTCCCAGACCTCTGACAACCCCGGCACATGGATCGGCGGGCACCACCCGGGACGTTTCTGTTCGACGCCCGGCTCTGAAACACGTACACTCGCTGACCGTTGGCTCCCGACAGGTCGCCGCGGTGCACGCACGTAGTGCAGTCGGCCGCATGCGGTAGGTTGGGGGAACCACAAAGGGTCGTAGCTCAATTGGTAGAGCACTGGTCTCCAAAACCAGCGGTTGGGGGTTCAAGTCCCTCCGGCCCTGCTACACGCACTTCGTCACCACAGTGCGTGCACGCGTACGTATGAAATGCACCGCCGTGCGGCTCAACCGGGCGCGGCACGGCCACGACCCGGATTCAGGTGAGGACGAGTGACGGACGCCCTGGGCTCCATCGACATGCCTGAGCGCGGTCGTTCCGAGGACGAAACCGCGGAATCCCAGAAGAAGCCCCGTCGCGGCGGCAAGCGCGGCAAGAAGGGTCCCTTCGCGCGTCTCGCGCTCTTCTACCGCCAGGTCGTGGCGGAACTCCGCAAGGTCGTCTGGCCCACGCGCAGCCAGCTGTCGACGTACACCACCGTGGTGATCGTCTTCGTTGTCATCATCATCGGTCTCGTAACCGTGATTGACTTGGGAATCAACCGAGTCGTCGGGTACGTCTTCGGCTGATCCCGCGGAGGGCGCCTCAGCGGGCGCCCATTTCGCATGTTCAACCCCTTGAAGCCAGGAAGAAGCAGCCACCGTGTCTGACCCGAACCTGAACGACGCCGCCGACTCCGCCGAGACGGCAGCGGCCGACGTGGACGCGGCTGCCTCGGCCGAGGTCCAGGGCGACGACACCGAACTCGAGATCGTCCAGGCCGCCGACGAGACCGACGAGCTGGACGCCGAGGACGCCGCCGCCGGTGAGCCCGCCGAGGCCGCCGCGGTGCACGTCGAGGACGAGGACGAGGACGAGGCCGTCGGTGAAGCCGCCGAGGAAGAGGAGCCGGTCGACCCGGTGGCCGCCCTCCGCGACGAACTCCGTGGCCTCCCCGGTGAGTGGTACGTCATCCACACCTACGCGGGTTACGAGAACCGCGTGAAGACCAACCTCGAACAGCGTGCCGTTTCGCTGAACGTCGAGGACTACATCTTCCAGGCCGAGGTGCCGCAGGAAGAGGTCGCCCAGATCAAGAACGGCGAGCGCAAGACCATCCGCCAGAACAAGCTCCCGGGCTACGTGCTGGTGCGCATGGACCTGACGAACGAGTCCTGGGGCGTCGTCCGCAACACCCCGGGCGTCACGGGCTTCGTCGGCAACGCCTACGACCCCTACCCGCTGACGCTGGACGAGATCGTCAAGATGCTCGCCCCGGAGGCCGAGGAGAAGGCCGCCAAGGAGGCCGCCGCGGCCGAGGGCAAGCCGGCGCCGTCCCGCAAGGTCGAGGTCCAGGTGCTGGACTTCGAGGTGGGCGACTCCGTCACCGTCACCGACGGCCCGTTCGCGACGCTCCAGGCCACGATCAACGAGATCAACGCCGACTCGAAGAAGGTCAAGGGCCTCGTCGAGATCTTCGGCCGCGAGACCCCGGTCGAGCTGAGCTTCGACCAGATCCAGAAGAACTAGGTTCTTCCGGAACACCAGCCAAATCGACCAGGTCAGACGGGCTCACAGCCGGTCTGACCTGCTCGGTTTTTGGCCGCACGACCATACCCGTTATCGTTGTGCGGTATGCCTCCATCCGGATGACCGGATGGATCGGCGAAACACCTCTCACTAGGACCCGGAGAGAGCATGCCTCCCAAGAAGAAGAAGGTCACGGGGCTTATCAAGCTCCAGATCCAGGCCGGTGCCGCAAACCCGGCTCCGCCGGTCGGCCCCGCGCTGGGTCAGCACGGCGTCAACATCATGGAGTTCTGCAAGGCCTACAACGCCGCGACCGAGTCGCAGCGTGGCATGGTCGTGCCGGTGGAGATCACGGTCTACGAGGACCGTTCCTTCACCTTCATCACCAAGACCCCGCCGGCCGCGAAGCTCATCCTGAAGGCCGCGGGCGTGGAGAAGGGCTCCGGCGAGCCGCACAAGACCAAGGTCGCGAAGATCACGCGTGACCAGGTCCGTGACATCGCCACCACCAAGATGCCCGACCTGAACGCCAACGACCTGGACGCCGCCGAGAAGATCATCGCCGGCACCGCCCGTTCCATGGGCATCACGGTCGAGGGCTGATCCCAGCCCTTCAGGCACCACACGTGGCAGGGCCAGGCGCTGGTCCGCACCACGACTCCACCCCACTGCATCAGGAGCAGAAGTGAAGCGCAGCAAGACTCTTCGCAACGCGGACGCGAAGGTCGACCGGGAGCGTCTGTACGCCCCGCTCGAGGCCGTCCGTCTCGCCAAGGACACCGCGTCCGTCAAGTTCGACGCGACCGTCGAGGTCGCCATGCGTCTGGGTGTCGACCCGCGCAAGGCCGACCAGATGGTCCGTGGCACCGTGAACCTCCCGCACGGCACCGGTAAGACCGCCCGGGTCCTGGTCTTCGCGACCGGTGACCGTGCTGCGGCCGCGGAAGCCGCCGGCGCCGACATCGTCGGCTCGGACGAACTGATCGACGAGGTCTCCAAGGGCCGTCTGGACTTCGACGCCGTCGTCGCCACCCCGGACCTCATGGGCAAGGTCGGCCGCCTCGGCCGCGTGCTCGGTCCGCGTGGTCTGATGCCGAACCCGAAGACCGGCACCGTCACCCCGGATGTCGCCAAGGCTGTCACCGACATCAAGGGCGGCAAGATCGAGTTCCGCGTGGACAAGCACGCGAACCTCCACTTCATCATCGGCAAGGTCTCCTTCGACGAGGCCAAGCTGGTGGAGAACTACGCCGCGGCGCTCGAGGAGATCAACCGCCTCAAGCCGTCCGCCGCCAAGGGCCGCTACATCAAGAAGGCCACCATCACCACCACGATGGGCCCTGGCATCCCGGTGGACTCCAACCGCACCCGCAACCTCCTCGTCGAGGACGAGGCCGTCTGATCTTCCCGATCGGCGGCTCGTAGCGTGTGAGCCACTGTCGTCAGGCCCCGCTCTCCGGCCAGGAGGGCGGGGCCTGACGCATGCTGTGCCGCCCTCAGCGGCCCCGTTGGCCCCCTGGGGCGAGGGCGGGGCGCAGGGCGCGCTCCAGCGGCCGGGCGCGCGCCCATGGCCCCCCCGCCGGGGATTTTCCAGAACCCGGGCGCACCCGGAACCTA
>NZ_JBHXFI010000018.1:0-673 GCF_042724075.1 Streptomyces sp. NPDC127097
GCCCGGGAACCCGCCGTCGTGGGGGATCAGTGGTGTGTCACCACACCGGCCGCCATCCGGCCGCAGTTGGAGCCGGAAACGCTGACGCTGACCGTCTCGATCGCGCCGCCCCAGTCCACACAGATGCCCTTTCCGGGCAGATAGACGGGACCGGCGTACGAGGTGTACTGACCGCTGTCGTAAATCCAGTCGGAACTGCCGTCGGTGGCCGCGACATAGGCGTTCATGTACACCCGCTTCCCGGCGCTGTTCCGCACGGTCACGACACAGTTCTTTCCGGTCTTGGCGCTGTACGTCAGGTACACGGTCCCCTTTCCGGTGACCGGTACGGAATTCACTACGCGGTAGCCGCTTCCGCAGGCTCCGTTGTACGCGGCGGCGGCCGTCGGCGCGGCGGCCGCGGTGGTGGCCGTCGCCATCGTGGCGATACCGGCCACGGCCAGTGCCGCGGCTCCTGCGATGGCACGAGAACGCTTCATGGAAAACCCCCCGTTGGGTGAAGTGCGTTGCGTGGTCATTCGCAGTGTTGGACGGTGCTCGGGCGTGGAAGGTTGTACCGCGGCGGGAATTCGCGGTCATCCCCGTGGAGTTGTCCAAAAACGGTGCCCGGCCGTCGCCGCGCACCGGAAACGGCCCGGGCCCGCCCCCCCGCCGGGGGCCCCCGGGGCCCGCC
>NZ_JBHXFI010000018.1:683-132978 GCF_042724075.1 Streptomyces sp. NPDC127097
GTCTTTGACAAACACGGGGGCCGGGCCGTCCCCCCCCCCCGCACACGGCCGGTCCCCGGCGCCGCGGTGGGCGCGCCGGGGACCGGCCGTGGCGTTGCGGGTCAGTTGCCGTCCGCGAGAACCCTCAGGCGGGTGTACGAGCCGTTGAAGCGGTTGCGGTCGCCGACGACATGGCCCGAGGAGGTGTGCTGCCAGATGCTGTGGAAGTGCCAGCCGGCCGGCAGCGCGCCCACGGACGAGCCGTAGCGCGGGATCCACAGCGGGTTCGTCCGGCCGAACTTCCCGGAGTTGCCGGTGCACTTCTTCCACCAGTTGGTGGAGGTGTAGATGACCGCGTGGCGGCCGGTCTCCTCCCGGTAGGTGCGCACGAAGTCGCGGATCCAGTTGACCATCGCCCGGTGGCTCTTGCCGTAACAGGTCGCGCCGTACGGGTTGTACTCCATGTCGAGCGCGCCGGGCAGCGTCCGGCCGTCCCGGGACCAGTCGCCGCCGTGGTCGACGAAGTACCGCGCCTGGGAGCCTCCGCTGGAGTGGTCGGGCAGCGCGAAGTGGTACGCGCCATGGATCATGCCGGAGTTGTACGAGCCCCTGTACTGATGCGTGAAGTACGGGTTCGTGTAGCTGGTTCCCTCGCTGGCCTTGACGTAGGCGAAACGCACCCCGGACCTGCGCAGCGAGGACCAGTGGACCTTCTTGTTGTGGCTGGAGACATCGACGCCGGACACACCTCTTCTGACCGAGGACCAGGCCCCGGAACCGCCGGCCGCCGCCCGGTCGCCGCCCTCGTGGGCCATGATCGTGGACCCCATCCAGTCCTGCTCGGGGTGGGCGGGTCTCTTCTCGGCGTCCGACGCCGTGGCGGAGCCGGGCAGCGCGAGGGGCAGAGCGAGCACGGAGAGGAGAGAAAGAGTTCCGGCCGCAAGAGGGACTGTACGGCGGGCCGGACCGGATCTGCGCAAGGGCATCGCATGCCTCCGAAAGCCTTCGGTTGAGTCAGGTTCGGCAGCTTTTGAGCAGAATCCTGCCGATAAGGGACATATACGCAGAACCGGCTGACTCTATGACCCAATGGCCCGTCAGTCCGCCGACCGGCCCTGCATCTCACCCGTCCGGCGGGCGGAAACGGTCCCTCACGCCCCCGTTCCGGGCCCCGGGGTGCAGGACAGAGCGAAGCGGGCCCCGGCACCGCCGGGACCCGCTCCACCGCGCAGCGGCGAACGCGCCATTCCGCCGCTTCGCAAGCTGCTCTATGCCGAGCCTGCCGGCTCGCTTGTGTGGTCCGTCATGTCCCTCGCCTCATCTGGCTCGGCCGGCCTGGGGTGCCGGGTGACGGCTCTTCCGCTCGGTCGGCTCAGTAGGCCGAGTTGACGTTGTCGATCGAGCCGTACCGGTCGGCCGCGTAGTTGGCCGCCGCGGTGATGTTGGCGATCGGGTCGGTGAGCTTATGGGGGGTGCCGGAGACGTGGTAGGCGTCGAAGGTCGGCTGGATCACCTGGAGCAGGCCCTTGGAGGGCACGCCGTTGATGGCGTTGATGTCCCAGTCGTTGACGGCGTTGGGGTCACCGGCGGACTCCCGCATGATGTTGCGGTGCAGGCCCTCGTAGGAGCCCGGTATCCCCTTGGCCTTCATGATGTCGAGCGACTCGCGGATCCAGCCGTCGAGGTTGTTCGCGTAGCGCTTCGGGGTCGCCTTCGGGGCCTTGGGAGCGGCCTTCGGGGCGGCCTTCGGGGCGGCCTTCGGCGCGACCAGGGCCTTGCGCTCGATGGAGCGGTTGGCGGCCTGGTCGGCGGCGTGGTGCGGCTTCTCGGCGGGGGCCACCTTGAGGCCGGCGGCGACGGAGGAGGCGACCGCACGGGCCTGCTTGCCGTCGTCGGCCCGGTCCTTCGCGGTGAGCGGCATGCCGTTGGCGCTGACCGGCTTGACCGCGGCCGGCGCGTGGGCGGCCGTGGTGGTCGCGGCATTGCCGGGCGCCGCGGTGAACGCCAGGGCGGCGGCGCAGCCCGCGGTGGCCACGAGTGCGGCCGAGACCTTGTGCGTACGGGTGAGGCGGACAGTGCGGGGCAGGGTGAACTGGGGCATGCGGAGGTGACCTCTTCCAGGGCTTGGTGGCGGGGGAAACGGCCTTCGGTTGGCGCGTGAGGACCGAGGGTCATTGCCGCGTTACGCCGCTCCGGCTGAGATCGCGGGCTCGTTCTCGGTGCTAACGGGAAACATGGTTAGCGCGAGCCCGGGATGGTGGCAAAGATGCCTTGTACTACCTATCTTCGTGAGATTGGGCGGAATGTCCGTTGTAAATGCCGCGAATCGCGGTAAGGGCGGGGTGGAGCCGCGACTAGGAATGCTCGTACGTGACGTACGTCGCGTGCCCGGCGTCACGCGGACCGGACGTCGCATTCCGCTTCACGGCACCGCGAAGTTGCCTGGCTCACACCGTGCGGGGGGTATTTCCGCGGCGGTGCCGGCGGGTCGGCAATGCGGGTCGGCAATGCCGAGGAGCGGCCCCATGCACGACGCCCCCTATGGAGTCCATAGGGGGCGCGAGTATGCGGTGGTAAAGGGCGAGGCGGGAATTCAGTCCGCCATCAGCTGCGCGGCGAGCTGCTCGATCCGTTCGTGCCAGGCGTCCAGCGCGGCGTCCGTGTCGAAGCCCTGCGGGCCGGTCTGGGTGAGGACGAGCCGGGGGCCATGGCCGGTGCCCCGGCCCAGCTCCCAGCGGACCGTGCCCTCCGGGTGCCAGCGGTACGTCAGCACCGCCGGGGCCGCGACCTCGGTGACGGGCCCGGCCGGCGCCTGCCGGCTGGTGAAGCCCGCCGGCGCGGGCGACCCCGCGGCGGGCTCGTCCCCCGAGGTCAGCGCGGCCCAGACGGTCTCGGTGGACCGTACGAGCTGACGCTCGAAACGGACCCGCGGCCCGTCCGCGGTGTCCTCGACCACCCCGCGCCCGAGGTCGAACTGCTCCAGATACGCCTCGTGCAGCTCGCCCGTGTCGCGCTCGACATGCGGCGAGTCACCGTCGAGCAGCTGGGACAGCGCGGTGAGGCACAGATGCCAGCCGGAGGCGAAGCTGGCGCCGCCGAACCGGTCGCCGAAGGTGTGCACCAGGACCAGCAGCGAGCCGTCGCCGTCCGGGGTGATCTCCCAGCGCAGATGGTCCTCGCCCCACGTGAAGGCGAACAGCCGGGGCTCCTCGGCGTCGGTGACCGTGCCGGTCGTGGCGATATCGCTCACCCCGGGCATGGTGAAGGTCATCGCGCCGCCGGGGCGGAGCTCCACGGCGACCTCGGAGGGGAACCACTGCCCGAGGTGCGCCGGGTCGGTGATCGCCGACCAGACCTTCGCGGGCGGATGGGCGAGTCTGCGCTCCATGCGCAGTGCAGTGTGGCCGTCGCCGGTGGTCAGGGTGTCGGAGTGCGGGTTCATCGGGGGTCGTCCTCCATGGCGTCGAGGTGCCGTTCCTGGGGGCACCTCCCAGCGTTGGCTGGGGGAGCGTCCAGGCGGCCGGTCCACAGATGCCGGTAGTGGGCGAGCCAGGCGTCCAGCTCCGCCAGGGGCTCGGGCCGGAGCTCGTACCAGCGGCGCTGGGCGTCCTGCCGGACCCGGACGAGCCCGGCCTCGCGCAGCACCCGGAGGTGCTTGGAGGTGCCGGGCTGGCTCAGCCCGAGCTGCTGCGTGAGCTCACCGACCAGCCGCGGGCGCTCCAGCAGCAGGTCGAGGATCTGGCGCCGGCTCGGCTCCGCGAGTACGTCGAACGGTAGGGGCATGGCACCAGCATGCCACTCGGGTTATATAGTCGCAAGGGAATGCTGTCGGGGTTCCCGCGGCTCACGCACAGGCCGCACCGGCCGGCGACGGCTCCTCGCGCACCGCCGGCGCCAGACAGGGCGCCGAGCTCAGCGGGCCGTCGGTGAAGAACCGGGCCGCCAAGTCCGCGACCTCCTGCGGGCGTTCGAGCACCACCCAGTGATCGGCATCGGGAATCATCAGAAAGCGGCTGTCCGAGATGGTGGCCGCGAAGTCCCGCTGGCGGGCCGGGGAGGTCACCGTGTCGTGCTCGCCGCTGAAGACCAGGGTGGGGACGTCGGACAGTCCGCCGGAGAAGTCCGGGCGGTCCGAGATCCCGCGGCGCAGCGAGTCGACCGCGTGCCGGGAGTTCCGGGCCGCGTGCAGCATCGAGCGCCGGACATAGCGGTAGGCCAGCTTCCGGCGGGCGACGTGCCGGCGGTCGTCGAGGCACATCAGACCCTGGGCGACCAGGGTGGCGAAGGCTTCGGTGTCGCCCTGCGCGAGATGGTCGGAAGCCCGCCGCCACAGCTCGACCTGGGCGTCGCTGATGTGTGCCGGCACCCCGCCGAGGGCGAGCCGTGCGATGCGCCCGGGGAACCGCCGGGCACACCCGTAGGCCAGCCCCGCCCCGTACGAGAACCCGAAGAGGTTGATCCGCGGGACCTCCAGATCGTCGATGATCCGCTCGATCGCCGCGCACACGACATCGATGCTCGGCCCCGGCGGCAGCGGATCCGCACTGCCCATGCCCGGCAGATCGGCGGTGACCACGTCCGCCACCGGCCCCACGTGATCCTCCATCTGCGGCCAGCCGTACATCCCCTGGAGGGCGCCGCCCAGCACCAGAACGGGCTCGGTGATCCGCTCCGGCTGGCGCAGCCGCCGGTAGGAGTAGGACACCCCGCGTACCGACAAAGAACGGATCATTTCCTCGGACATGGCAGATTCCTTCTCGGGGCACCGGCGGGAGGGGCGCGCGGCAAGGGCGGGCGGTGGCGGACAGGCCCTAGCGGGTCAGTACGAGCGCGGCGTTGTGCCCGCCGAAGCCGAGCGACGTCTTGACCGCGCAGTCGAACGCCGCCTGCCGGGCCTCCTTGCGGACGATGTCGATCGGGATCCGCGGATCCGGCACCTCGAGGTTGGCGGTCGGCGGCACCAGCTGCTGCTCCAGGGCGAGCACGGTGAGCGCGGTCTCGATCCCGCCGGCGGCGCCCAGCGCGTGCCCGGTCATCGCCTTGGTCGAGGTGACCAGCGGGTGATCCCCGAGGACCCGCCGCAGCACGGTGGCCTCGACCCGGTCGTTGACGACCGTCGAGGTGCCGTGCGCATTGACATGGCCGACGTCCCGGCCCTGCACCTGCGCGTCCGCCAGCGCGCTGCGCAGCGCCCGCTCGATGCCGTTGCCCTCGGGATCCGGGGCGACGGCGGCATAGGCATCGCTCGACGCGCCGTAGCCGCGGATGTGGGCCCGGACGGGCGCCCGGCGGGCGCTCGCGTGCTCGGGCCGTTCCAGTACGAGGAGCCCGGCACCCTCGCCGACCACGAAGCCGTCCCGGCCCGCGTCGAAGGGGCGGCAGGCCGTGGCCGGGTCGTCCCGGCGGGTGGAGACCGCCTTCATCTGGCAGGCGCTGGCGATCAGCAGCCGGGACAGCACCGACTCCGCGCCGCCGGCGATGGCGATGTCGCAGACCCCGGCGCGCAGCAGCTGGTGTGCGGTGCCCAGGGCGACGGTGCCGGAGGAGCAGGCCGTCGCCACGCCCATGCTGGGGCCCTGCGCGCCGAGGTCCATGCAGACGCTGCTCGCGGCACTGTTGACGACGGTCAGCGGGGCGAGTTTGGGGGAGACCCGGCGGGCGCCGCGCCCGGCCATCGCGACATGCTGCTGGTCGTAGAACGGCAGCCCGCCGTGCGCGGAGCCGATGACCACCGCCACCCGGCTGCTGTCCCAGGACTCCGGGTCCAGTCCGGCGTCGGCGACCGCCTCCCGGGCGGCGATCACCGCGAGCTGGGAGAAGCGGTCCATCAGCCGCTGGGTGGCCACGCCGAGCAGCTCGGTCGTGTCCAGATCCGCGATGGTGTACATGAAGTCGCAAGGCAGGTCGGCGAGTTCTTCCTGGTGGCTCACGCCGCCGGGCACGGCTTCCTGGGTGACGGTGTGCCAGGTGGCCTTCGCCCCCACGCCCGCCGCGGTCACCAGTCCCAGTCCTGTCACGGCCGCGGAGAACGGCTCCTGGCGGGCCGTCATGCCGGAACGTTGCCGTCGACGGCCGTCACCAGCTGGCCCACGGTGTTCCGCGGGGTCAGCGACACCTCGTCGAGGTCGATGTCCAGCCGCTCCTCGATGAGGACGCGGAGCTCCTCCAGGGCCAGGGAGTCCAGTCGCAGGCTGCGCAGCGGGGTCTCGTCGTTGATGTCGGCGGGGGAAACCCCGAATCGTTGGACCAGCAAGGTGTTGACAACTTCTGCCGCGTTCACGTGGCGCTCCTCCGCTTGTCGTAGGCGATGCTGCCAACCGCGTCGTGGGCGGGATATCACCGGCGGCTCCGGCTGGTTTGACCACCCTTTATACGCCTTTGTGCCGATGACTCCCCAACCTTGGTAGCTCAATGGGGTGATGAGCTGCCGGGGGTGGAGAACGTGGCCGCACCTCGCCTTGCGGACACCGCGGAAAGCACCTACGTACGTAACGCCGCGGACCGCCGAGAGGTACGGGGCGAAGGCCGGTGGACTCGGGGACCGCCCGGCGTCAGACCTCGTCGAGGGCGCTCGTCACCCGGCCCAACAGGCTCTGGAGCGTGCGCAGTTCCTCGATCGTGAGGCCGGTCGCGGCCAGCATCCGGCGGGGGACCGGCAGGGCCTGTTCGCGCAGCTCGTCGCCGGCCGGGGTGAGGTGGATGGTGACCGACCGCTCGTCCTCGGTGCTCCGCTCGCGGCGGACCAGGCCGGCCGACTCCAGCCGTTTGAGCAGCGGGGAGAGGGTTCCGGAGTCCAGCCGGAGCTGTTCGCCGATGGTTTTCACCGGCTGGGAGCCGTGCTCCCACAGAACCAGCATGACCAGGTACTGGGGGTAGGTCAGGCCCAGGCCCTTGAGGGCGTCCCGGTAGACGCCGCCGAAGGCGCGCGAGGCGGCGTGCAGGGAGAAGCAGACCTGGTGGTCGAGGCGGAGCAGTTCGGCGTCGGGTACCGGGGGCCTGGTCGCAGGGGTCATGGACCCAGGTTAGCTCGCCAGGTCATTTAGTTGCGCACAACTGAGTTGCGCACAATTTAGATGTGTGCGACTGTGAGGGACATCGGGCGGCCGGGGCACGGCCGCCGCGCTACCGAAGGGGAACCGTGATGGACGCGCTGTACACCGCTGTCGCCACCGCCAATGGCCGTGAGGGCCGGGCCGTCAGCTCCGACGGCCGGATCGACCTGGCCCTGGCCATGCCTCCCGAGCTCGGCGGCAACGGCGCCGGCACCAACCCGGAGCAGCTCTTCGCCGCCGGATACGCGGCCTGCTTCGCCAGCGCGATGGGCAATGTCGGCCGGCAGATGAAGATCGACACCAAGGACGTCTCGGTCACCGCCGAGGTCTCCATCGGCAAGGACGACACCGGCTTCGGCCTGGGCGTCGTCATGCGGGTGGAGCTGCCGGAGACCCTCGCGGGCGAGACCGGCCGGCAGTTGGTCGAGGCGACGCACCAGTACTGCCCGTACTCCAAGGCCACCCGCGGCAACATCGAGGTCGAGCTGGTCATCGAGTAGCGGCGGGCCGCCCGCCGGACCGGCCCCGGCGAGGTGCGGGGGCCGGCCCGCCGGACGCGGCAGGCTCAGGGCGCGTGCGGGGCGCCGCGGCGCGCATGGCCGCGGATCAGCCCGGCGTAGTGCCGGCCGCTGTCCTTGAGGGTGCGGACCTGGGTCGCACGGTCGACATGGAACAGGCCGAAGCGCTTGTCATAGCCATAGGCCCATTCGAAGTTGTCCATCAGTGACCAGGCGAAATACCCGGCGAGCGGGGCACCCTTACGGGCCGCGCGGGCGCAGGCCGCCACATGCCGGTGCAGGTAGTCGGTGCGCTCGGGATCGGCGACGGTGCCGTCGGGGCGGACCGTGTCCGGGTAGGCCGAGCCGTTCTCGGTGACATGGAGCGTGCGGGCCCCGTATTCGTGGGTCAGCCGCAGCAGCAGTGTCTCGATGCCGTCCGCGTCGATTTCCCAGTCCATGCCCGTACGGGGGACCTGCGGCCGGCGCACCGGGCGGGCGAACGGCGGCGGGCCGTCCGGATCGGTGGCGACCACGGCCGGGAAGTAGTAGTTCAGCCCCAGCCAGTCCAGCGGCTGGGCGAGGGTCTCCGGGTCACCGGCGCGCTCCGGCAGCGGCACGCCGTACACCTCGCGCATGTCCTCGGGGAAGCCGCGGCCGTGCACCGGGTCGAGCCACCAGCGGTTGGTGTGCCCGTCCATCCGCCGGGCCGCCGCGGCATCGGCCTCGGACCCGGTGGCGGGCTCGACGGTGCTGAGGTTGTTCACCAGGCCGACCCGGGCGTCCGGCGCCGCGGAGCGGATCGCCTGGACGGCCAGGCCGTGCCCGAGCAGCAGGTGGTACGAGGCGCGGACCGCCGCGGTGAGATCCGTGTGGCCGGGCGCCATCCGGCCTTCGAGATGGCCGATCCAGGCCGAGCACAGCGGCTCATTGAGCGTGGCCCAGTGGGAGACGCGGTCGCCGAGCTTCCCGGCGACCACGGCGGCGTACGCCGCGAAGTGCTCGGCGGTCTCCCGCACGGGCCAGCCGCCACGGTCCTGGAGGGCCTGCGGCAGATCCCAGTGGTAGAGGGTGACGAAGGGGGCGATGCCCGCTTCGAGGAGCCCGTCGACCAGCCGGTCGTAGAAGGCCAGGCCCGCGGCGTTGACCGGGCCGTCCCCGGCCGGCCGGATCCGCGGCCAGGCGATCGAGAACCGGTAGGCGCCGACGCCCAGTTGACGCATCAAGCCGATGTCCGCGCGCCAGCGGTGGTAGTGGTCGCAGGCCCGGTCCCCGGTGTCGCCGTTGTCGATCATCCCCGGGATGTGGGCGTAGGTGTCCCAGATGGACGGGCCGCGGCCGTCCTCGGCGACCGCTCCCTCGATCTGATAGGCCGACGTGGCCACGCCCCAGGTGAAGTCGTCCGGCAGGGCGGCGAAGTCGATCCGGTCGCTCACGGAGGTCCTTTCGGCAGGGGTCATTTGACGGCTCCGGCGGTGAGCCCGGCCACCAGATAGCGCTGGAGCAGCAGGAATCCGGCGACCACCGGGACGCTGACGACCAGGGAAGCGGCCATCACCTGGTTCCAGTAGACGTCGTTCTGGGTGGCGTAGCCCTGGAGGCCGACCGAGAGGGTGCGGGTGGTGTCGTTGGTCATGACGGACGCGAAGAGCACCTCCCCCCACGCGGTCATGAAGGCGTACACGGCGACCGCGATGATCCCCGGCAGCGCGGCCGGCACCACGACGCGGAAGAGCGCGCCGAGCGGACCGCAGCCGTCCACGTACGCGGCCTCGTCCAGCTCGCGCGGCACCGAGGCGAAGTAGCCGGTCAGCATCCAGATGGAGAACGGCAGGGAGAACGTCAGATAGGTCAGCACCAGCCCGCCGCGGGAGCCGTAGAGGGCGACACCGGTGGTGTTCCCGATGTTGACGTAGAGCAGGAAGAGCGGCAGCAGGAAGAGGATGCCCGGGAACATCTGCGTGGACAGGACCGTGACGGTGAAGATCCGCTTGCCGCGGAAGCGATAGCGGCTCACCGCGTAGGCGGCGAAGACCGCGACGAGCACCGAGCAGACGGTGGCCGAGCCCGCCACGATCAGCGAGTTGAGGAAGTACCGGGCCAGCGGCACCGTGTGCCAGATGTCGAGGTACGGACGGACGGTCAGCTCGCTCGGCAGCCAGCGGAAGGCGCCCGAGACGTCCTCCAGGGGCTTGAGCGAGCTGCTGAGCATCACGTACACGGGCAGCAGTACGAAGCCGGTCAGTGCGGTGAGGAAGATCCGCCGGGTCCAGAGGAAGCTGCGGGGCGGAGCGGTGGGGGAGCGCCGGCGGCCGCCGGGGCGCAGCGGGCGGGCGGCTGGGCTAGGCATCGGCGGATCTCCTTCCGCGCGAGGTGGCCAGGAGATAGCCGGCCGTCACCACCAGCAGGAAGAGCAGCAGCAGGACGGACATGGCCGAGCCGGTACCGAAGTTCCAGGTGACGAAGGAGGACTGGTAGATGTGGATGGAGAGCAGATCCGCGGCCTCCGGGGCGGCCTTGCCGAACAGCACATACGGCGTGTTGAAGTCGTTGAAGCTCCACAGGAAGAGCACCAGCAGCAGCACCTGGTTGATGGGCCGTAAGGACGGCAGGGTGATCCGCCGGATCTGCCGGAGGACGCCCGCGCCGTCGAGCGCCGCCGCCTCGTAGAGGTCCTTCGGGATGCTCTGGAGTGCGGCCATCACCACGAGGAACGCGAACGGCCAGGTCTTCCATACGGAGACCACCAGCAGCGCGACGAAGCTGTTGTCGCCGAGCAGCCAGAAGGGCCGGTCGCCGGTGAGCCCCAGTTGATCGTGCAGTACATGATTGACCAGGCCGTTGTCCCGCTGGAAGAGGAAGGCCCAGGTGATGACCGCGGCGTAGACCGGCAGCGCGTACGGCGTGAGGAAGACCGCCCGCAGCAGGCCGCGGCCCCGGAAGTGCTCCTGGAGGAAGATCGCGGCCGCGGTGCCGAGGAGCCAGCACAGGGCCACCGTCAGCACGCTGAACGCACAGGTGACGAGGAACGAGTGCAGCAGCGTGGCGCCGACCGGGGCGTCGAAGTCCACGGTGACGCGGTAGTTGCTCAGCGCCTTCCAGGGGGCCGCGCCCCAGTGGGCGATCTGGAGCTGGGTCAGTTCCTTGAAGCTCATCACGATGCCGATGACCATCGGGACGAGGTGGACCAGCAGCTCCAGCAGCAGCGCGGGGAGCAGCAGGAGATACGGCAGGCCGGCGCGGCGCAGCCGGGTGCGGCCCCTCATCGCGCCATCTGCTGCTGGGCCTTGGCCAGCCGCGACTTGACCGAGGCGGTGGTCACCGGGTGGCCGGCCGCCGCGTCGGCGAACAGGTCCTTGACGGCGGTGCCGACGGACGTCTCGAACTGGGACTCCTCGGCGATCTGGGGCAGCGGCGCGGCGCTCCTGGTGAGCGTTTCGCGCAGCACCTTGGTGTCCTTGCGGTCGAAGGCCGGGTCCCGCTGGGCGGCCTTGACGGGCGGGATGGAGCCATAGGTCTTGTTGAGCAGCCGCTGTTCGGCGTCGCTCGTCATGAACCGCACGAACTTCTGCGCGCCCCGGAGATTGCGGGTGTTCTTGAAGACGGCGATATTGATGCCCGCGAGCATGGAGTTGATCTGCCGGCCGGTGCCGGGCCTGCCGGACGGGACGGGGACCGGGGCGACACCCCAGTCGCCGGGCTTCATTCCGTCGGCGCTGAAGGTGGTGGCCGCCGCCTGCCACAGCACCATCGCGGTCCGGCCGGTGGCGAAGTCCCGGAGCGACTGGTTCTGTCCGTACTCCGCGTTGCCCGGGGCGATGATCTTGTCCTTGGCCATGAAGTCGATGTACTGCTTGACCGCCGCGACCGCGCCGTCCGAGGTGAAGGCGGGCCGGCCGGCGGCGTCGAAGAAGTCGGCGCCGTGCTGCTTGCCGAGGGCGAACGCCTGGTGGATGTTGTTGGTCAGCTGACCGCCCTCGGCGCCCAGCCCCCACTTGCCGTCCTTGGCGATCCGCTTGCCGTCCGCGACCAACTCGTCCCAGGTGGCCGGGGGTTTGCTGATCCCGGCCTCCTGGAACATCCGCTTGTTGTAGTAGAGCGCATAGGCCAGCGAATACAGCGGTACCGCGGCCGGGTCCTTCCCCGCCGCACCCGTCGCGTCCAGGGCCGGCGCCAGGAACCGGTCGCGTCCGCCGATCGCCGCGAAGTTCTTCCGGTCCCAGGGGAGCAGCGCACCGGTGGCCTGGAGCGAAGCGGACCAGGTGTTGCCGATGTTGAGCACATCGGGGCCCTGGCCCGACGTGGTGGCGGCCAGGATGCGGTTGAGCAGCTCGGGCCAGGGGATGACCTCCAGCTTGACCTTGATGCCGGTCCGCTGCTCGAACTTCTTCAGCTCGGGGCCGAGGATCTTCTTGTCCGCCTCGACGTTCGGCCCCTGGTTGGACGCCCAATACGTCAGCGTCCTGGGGGAGTCGTTGTTGCCACCGCCGCCGAAGCTCGACCCGCCACCGCAGCCCGCCACGGCGGCGAGTGCGGTAACGGTGGCGGTGACGGTCGCGGCTCGGAGTATGCGCATGACGGATACGCCTCTCTCTGAGGAGTCCGAAGGCCGGCCATGTTCCGTTCCTGAACAGCCTCATGGCTTAACTTAGGGTGTGAGTTAAAGCCCGGGGGAAGGGCGCGTCAAGAGAGCGAAAACCGGCAGCCGGCCGGCCGGGAGGGGAACCAGATGGCCGAACGCACCCAGCGCACCGTGCGTGACCTGCGCAGGGCCAATCGCACCGCGGTACTGCAACGGCTGTATGCCGACGGCCCGATGAGCCGGCAGGAACTCGGGCCCGCGACGGGCCTCAGTTCGGGCTCCGTCAGCAACGTGGTCGCCGAACTCACCGAGGACGGACTGCTGGAGGAAGCCGGCGTGGTCGGGTCCGACGGCGGCCGGCCGCGCACCCTGCTACGGGTCGCGCCGGGGAGCGGCTGTCTGATCGGGGTGGACGTGGGCGAGACCCGGGTCAGGGTCGAGCTCTTCGATCTCGCCATGGGGGAACTGGCCTGCGCACAGCTCCCGTTGCGGCACCACGGCTACGACGTTGACCTGGTCGTCCGCCATATCGCCGACGGCATCGCCACCGTGCTGCGGGACGGCGGCGCGTCCCCCGGCCGGCTGCTCGGGGTCGGCGTCGGCGTCCCCGGCATCCTCGACCGGAGCCGGCCCGGCGGCGCGGTCGTGCACGGCCAGACCATCGGATGGGACGCGGTCCCGCTGGAGGAGCTGCTGCACCGCAGCGTCGAACTCCCGCCCGGGGCGGGCTTCTTCCTCAGCAACGGCGCCAAGGCCCTCGGCCAGGCCGAGATGTGGTTCGGCGGCGGCCGCGGCGCCCGGAACGCGGCCATCGTGCTCTTCGGCTCCGGCGTCGGCGCCTGCCTCGTCACCGACGGTGTCATCGACGGCGGGGCACGCGACAGCGCCGGGGAGTGGGGACATCTGACGGTCAGCGTCCGTGGCCGGCGGTGCCGCTGCGGTGCCCGCGGCTGCCTGGAGGCGTACACCGGATCCGAGGCGCTGCTGGAGCGCTGGCAGGAGGCGGGCGGTCAACCACCCGCGGACGCCGACGAGGAGACGGCGCTCGCGGCCCTGGTCGCCGCCGCCCACCCACCGGAGGGCGGTCCGGCCGCCGACCCGGTCGCCCGCACCGTCCTGGACGAGACCGCGGAGTACCTCGGCGCGGGCATCTCCGACCTGATCAACCTCTTCAGCCCCGAACGGGTCCTCATCGGCGGCTGGGCCGGCCTCCAGCTCGGCCCGCACCTCCTCCCCGCCGTCCGCGCCCATGCCACCGCCTACGCGCTGGCGCACCCCGCCGGCCGGGTCACCATCGACCTCGGCACGCTCGGCCCCGACGCCGTCACGGTCGGCGCGGCGACCCTGCCACTGGCGGACTTCTTCGCCAACGGGGGCCGGCGGCGCGCCGTCCCGCCCCCCGAACCGGGGGAGCGGATGACGGTGCCCGGGTGGCGGACGGCACTGGAGGCACGGGCACGGGCACGGGCGGGGCGTGGCTGACGGGCATGGCGGCGCGGCGCCCTGATCCGTCCCCGAGCCTCCGGAAGGTTGGTTGGGGGACGGGCCAGGGCGCGGCCCTGCCGCACGGGCCGACGAGCGAGCCCGTTATCCGTCGCCCTCAGGCGTCACCCGCCCTCAGGCGTCATCCGCCGCGTACACCCGCTCACCCCCGACGAAGGTCTGAAGCACCCGGGCCGCGGCGATCTCCTCGTCGGCGCCGTCGAACGGGTCGCGGTCGAGCACCACCAGGTCGGCGAGCTTTCCGGGCTGGATGGTGCCGGTCTCGTCGAGGTGGTTGGCGTAGGCGCTGCCGGCCGTGTACGCGGCGAGCGCCGCACCCAGGTCGATGCGCTGCTCGGGCAGGAAGACCGGCGCCGGCGGCGGGTCCTCCGGCGCCCGGCGGTTGACCGCGACATGCAGCGCGGCGATCGGGTCGGGGGAGCTGACCGGCCAGTCGCTGCCCGCCGCCAGGGTGGCGCCGGAGCGCAGCAGATCACCGAACGGGTACTGCCAGGCGGCGCGCTCGGACCCCAGGAAGGGAATGGTCAGCTCGTCCATCTGCGGCTCATGGGCCGCCCACAGCGCCTGGATGTTCGCGGTCGCCCCGAGCCGGCGGAAGCGCGGAATGTCCTCGGGGTGCACGACCTGGAGGTGGGCCAGGTGCGGCCGGGTGTCGCGCATCCCGTTGGCCCGCCGGGCCGCCTCGACGGCGTCCAGCGCCTCGCGTACGGCCCGGTCGCCCAGGGCGTGGAAGTGCACCTGGAAGCCTTCCGCGTCCAGCTGGGTGACGTAGCTGCGCAGCGCCTCCGGGTCGATGAAGGAGATGCCGCTGTTGTCGGAGGCACAGCCGCATGCGGTGAGGTAGGGGGTGAGCATGGCGGCCGTGTGGTTCTCGGCGATGCCGTCCTGCATGATCTTGACGCTGGTCGCCCGCAGTCGCCCCGCCGTCAACTCGGCGCGCCGCGCGATGAGTTCGGGGATCTGCTCCGCCCCGCGGGCCCGGTCCCACCACAGCGCCCCGGTCACCCGCGCGGTCAGCTTCCCGTCCCGCCGGGCGGCCACATACGCGGGGGTGACGTCGGGCATCCCCGGGGCGTGGCCCAGCATCGCGTCCTGCCAGGCGGTCACTCCGTACCCGTGAAGGAGGCGCTGGGCCCGGAGCAGCCCCTCGGTCTGCTCGGCGACCGTCGGTTCCGGGATCAGGCCGGCCACCAGCTGCATGGCGCCTTCCTGGAGCATGCCGGTCGGCCGGCCGTCGGCGTCCCGCTCGATCCGCCCGTCGGCCGGGTCCGGCGTACGGTCGGTGAGTCCGGCCCGCTCCAGGGCACAGGAGTTGGCCCAGCCGCCGTGGTGGTCGCGGTTGACCAGGAACACCGGGCGGTCGGGGACCAGCGCGTCCAGGAACTCGCGGGTCGGTGTGCCGCCGGGGAACGCCTCCATGGACCAGCCGCCGCCGGTGATCCAGGCAACGTCCGGATGCGCCGCCGCGTACGCGCTGATCAGCTCGCGGTACGCGTCGGCCGTGACCGCCGCGCTCAGATCACACAGCGCCAACTCCCGCCCGCCGCCGACCGGATGGACATGCGCGTCCTGGAAACCGGGGATCAGCAGCTTGCCGTGCAGATCGACGATCTCCGTGGCGGGCCCGATCAGCGGGCGGACCTCCTCCTCGTGCCCGACGGCGAGGATGCGGTCGCCGCGCACCGCCACCGCGCTCGCCCGCGTGCGGGCGGAGTCGACGGTGTGCACGGGACCGGAGAGGAAGACGAGGTCCGCGGGGCCGCCGGGGGTGGCGGCGGGGGTGTCGGCGTCCGGGGTGGTGCTGAGGTCCATGGGGTGGTTGCTCCAGTGGTGTGGGGAGTGCGGTGGTGAATCGGGCTCGGTAGGTGGGATGAAGGGGTCGGCTCGGTCGTGGTCAGCCCTCCACGGGGGTCGGGAGCGGGCCGCCGTCCCCGTCCATCGGCAGGGTGATCGCATCGGCGTCCGTCCCCTGGCCGGTGCGGAAGTACGGTGCGCGGCGTACCCACTTGGCCCAGGCGGCGGTCGCCAGGCCGGCCAGGACGAACAGGGTGGGGAGCAGCAGCATGAACCAGCCGTTGTCCGGGCTCAGCTCGAAGTGGTCGCTCATGGTGGCGTAGTCCCAGACTAGGTAGAGGCCGAGCCCGAACAGCGTCAGCGCGCTCGCCGCCGGAACGACCACGTCCCGGAGCGCGCGCACGACCCCGGCGCGCAGGCTGTCCCGGAAGCGCACCGCACAGGCGAGCGCGGTGAGTCCGTAGTAGAGGGCCACGGTCAGACCGATGGAGTTGACGGCCGTGAGGATCATGTCGTTGAGCTTGGGGATGCCGACCGCGAGCACGGCGAGCAGTGCCGCGATGGCCATGATCAGCAGAGTGCCCACGGCGGGGGAGCCGTAGCGCGGGTGCACCCGCTGCCACACCGGGCCCAGCGTCCGGTCGCGGGCCATGGCCAGCGTGCCGCGGGCCGTGGGGATGACGCTCGACTGGAGCGAGGCGAAGGCGGAGCACATCAGGGCGGCCAGGGGCAGCGAGGCCCAGGGCTCCGGAGCCAGCGCGTCGCCGAGGAAGGTGAGCGCCTGCGGTCCGTTGTGCAGGAGTTCCCCGGTGCTCATCACCCGCTGGAACGCGAGCGCGCCGACCAGGAACAGACCCATCATCACCACCAGCGCGATCAGTCCGCCGCGGGCCGCGTCGGAGGAGTTGCGGGTCTCCTCGTTGACGCTGAACGCGGCGTCCCAGCCCCAGTAGAAGAACACCGCCAGCACCATCCCCTGGGCCACGGATTGCAGTGAGCCGATCTCGAAGGGGTTGATCCAGGACAGCGAGAACGGCTGGTCGCCGACGAAGAGCGCATAGCCGCAGAAGACCAGCAGAACCGCGTACTCGAAGATCAGCAGCCCCATCTGGAGCCGGGTCGCGGCCCGTACGCCCGTGATGGCGGTGATGGTGACGACGACCAGTGCGACCAGGCCCACGGCGGTGCTGACACCGGTCGAGGCCGGATCCAGCCGGAGCCCCCACACGCTGTACAGGCCCAGCTTGTTGAGGAACTGGAGCACGACGGAGCCGGTCACCGCCCCCGTGTACGCCATGAAGATCACATTGCCGACCAGCACCACCCAGCCGGTCAGGAATCCGGGCCAGGGGCCGATCGACCGGCCCACCCAGGTGTAGCCGCTGCCGCAGTTCGGCTCGCTGCGGTTGAGCCGGGCGTACGAGAGCGCGATGCCGAGGATGGGCACGAAGGCCAGCAGCAACAGGGCGGGGGTCTGCCGGCCGGCGTACGCGGCCAGGGTGCCCATGCCGATGCCGATGCTGGTGGTCGCGGCGGTGCTCGACGCGGCGATCGCCACCCCGTCCTTCACGCCCAGCGAACGGCTCATTCTCGGTGGGCCGGGGTCCTGCTGCACTGCGGAAGGCATGGCACTCACTCCTTGGACGGGCGGGCCGGGCCGGTCTCGGCCGGACCTGGGGGAACGGGGAGGTGCGGGCGGGGGGTGGCGGAGCAGGGCGGCGCGGGCCGGGCCCGGGATCGGGGCCAGGCAGCGTCGTACGGAAGGGGTGGTGCGGGATGCGGCACCGCGGTGGTCCGTGTATGTCCGCCGATGAAACAGGCCGTTGATTCTTGTGTCAACGGTGTTGACGTAACCTGGTGATTAACTGGCTCCGAGAACGGCCCGGGGGCCGGGACGGAGCGAAGCGGAGGGGTACGGCGTGGCGGAGAGCGAGCGCGTCCCGGTCGAGCGCAAGCGGCGCCGGCCGACCAGCTCAGGCGTGGTCCTGTCGGCCGACCTCATCATCGACGCGGCATGTGAACTCATCGACGCCCAGGGGGCGCAGGCATTCACCGTGCGCAAACTCGGCGCGGCGCTGGGCGCCGACCCCTCCGCCGTCTACCGCTACTTCCGCAACACCGAGGATCTGCTGCTGGCGCTGGCCGACCGGCTCATCGGCGAGTCCATGGCCGGCTTCGCGTTCAGCGGCGACTGGGCCGCCGATCTGCGTGACCTCGGACTGCGGGCGTACCGTTCCGCGCTGCGGCACCCGCAGATCGCGGTGTTCAGCACCGTGCGGGTCACCGGCCGGCCCCACGAGCAGCGCGCCGTCGACACGGGCATCGGCCTGCTGCTCCAGGCCGGCTTCGACGACGCCACCGCCGTCCGGCACTACCACACCCTCGTGGACACCGCCCTCGGTCATGCGGCCGTGGACGCCGGCGTCCTGCGGCTGGCGCCCGCCCAGCGCGCGGCGGACGAGCATGCCTGGCAGGACGCGTACGGCGACCTGCCCGCGGACGCGTACCCCAGCCTGCACCGCGTACGGGAGCAGCTGCTGCTCATGGGGGGCTCGGCCGTTGAGCCGGCGCTCGATCTGCTCATCGCGGCCATGCGGCAGGAGGCGGCGGAGCGGTCGCGGTAACGGGATGAGCCGGGCATTCCGCCCGTCCCAGTGCCACCATGAGGCATGCCCTTTCCATGGCCGAGGCAGCTCCGGGGACGACGGGAACTGAGCCGTGTCCTGGTGCTGATCCCGGTCGGGATCATCGTGGCGGTCTGCGCGATCGACGTGCTCGCGCCGCCCGACATCCATCTGGGGCCCCTGCTCGTCGCGGCTCCCGCGATCACCGCGGCCTTCGCCGGTCCCCGTCTGACGGCGGCGATCGGTGTGCTGGCGGTGGCCGCCCAGGTGTTCATCGGCATCGCGCGCCATGTGCTGTTCACCGAGAACCTGGAGGCGCAGATCGCCGCGCTGGTGGTGGTCTCCGCGCTGGTCGTGCTGTTCACCGTGGTCCGGGACCGTAACGAGCGCCGGCTCACCCGGAGCCGCTCGGTGGCCGGTGTCGCCCAGCAGGTGCTGCTCCGGCCGCTGCCCGCGCGCAGCGGCTTCCTGGAGATCGCCTCGCTGTATTTGGCGGCCGAGGAAGAGGCCGAGATGGGCGGTGACCTGTTCGCGGCCGCCCGCACCACCAGCAGCACCCGGCTGATCATCGGCGATGTCCGGGGCAAGGGGCTGCCCGCCTACAGCCATGCCGCCCTGATCCTCGGCGCCTTCCGCGCGGCCGCCCACCGCGAGGCCACCCTGCCCAGGCTGGCCATCCACCTCGACGGCGCCGTCCGCTGGGACAGCAGCCAGTGGCACCACGGGCCGGCGGCCGAGGACGAAGGGGAAGGGGCGGCGGGCCCCGCCCCGGACGCGGCGGCGGGCCCCGCCCCGGACGCGGCGGCGGGCCCCGGCCCGGACGCCGGCGCCGACCCCGCCACTACGGAGGACGCGCCCGACCCCGTCATCGACACCGACGAGACCTTCGCGACCGTGATCCTGCTGGACATCCCCGACCGCAGGCCCGTCGTGGACACCATCACCTGCGGCCACCCGCCGCCGCTGCTGCTGGCCGACGGGCGGGCGCGGACCCTGGCGGCGGAGTGGCCCGCACTGCCGATCGGGCTCGGCGGTCTGCCCGGCGCCCCCGATTACGAGGTCGAGACGTTCCCCTTCGAGCCCGGAGAGCTGCTGCTGCTCTACACGGACGGGGTGAGCGAGGCCCGCGACGACAAGGGCACGTTCTATCCGCTGGCCGAGCGCGCCGGCGCCTGGAGCGACTTCAGTCCGCAGCAGGTGCTACGGCAGCTGCGCACGGAGCTGCTGGCACATACGAACGGCCGGCTGGGCGATGACGCCGCCGCGGTCGCGGTGCGACGCCTGCCCGGCCGGCCGTCGGACGGTGGAGGTGCAGGCGCCCGCCAGGGATTGCGGGACAGCCCTCAGCGTCGCTCGGCGGCCAGGCAGCCACCACAGTTGTAGTAGGTCACATCCCAGTGGTTGCCCTCCTTGTAGTAGACGTTCCCGCCGGCGGAGCGCCACTTGGAGCCGCCGAGGGGGGTGAAGGTGCCGGTGATGTAGTGGGTCAGGCACGTGGAGAGGCTGAAGTCGACCTTGTAGCCGTTCCAGTGGCTGTAGGTGCCGCTCGCATGGCCGGTCTCGGTGCCGCCGGTCAGGTTGATCGCACAGCCGGTCGCGCGCTTGAGCGTGATCACCCCGTCCACGGTGGCCGAGTTGATCTGGTCGAACGAGGTGCAGGTGGCGTTGTTCCGGTCCGCGCAGCCACCGCTGGAGGACCAGCTGATACCGGCCGCCCGGAACTTCGCGGTGGCCTGGGCATGGCTGAGCTTGGCGAACAGCCCGGGAGCCGTCCGCGGGGCCGCTCCGGCGGTCTTGGGGGAACCGGGAGCGGCGGCGGACGAGGTGCCGGCCGCGGCCGCAAGAGCAGCCGCCACGAGCATGACAATGCCGAGCCCGGTCGCCGCCATACGTCGGGGCATGGATACCTCCTGGGGCAGGGGTGGAGGCCCGAGCGTGGCCCGGCCGGCAAGGCGCGTCAACGGGGCCGGTCGCCCGGCACCCCCCGGCCTTCAGCCGTAAGGGCACGGATGAATTTCCTCACGCCATGAATTCTCGAACATATCGGGCATAACATAAAGAATCTTCCCCCGGAATTCCTGAAATGCCCCCATACCTACCGCTTCACCTCATCACGCTCCGCAATCATCCCTCCCCTCCGCCGGCCCCCTGATCCCGCCCGCCTCCCCTGACGCTTCCTCAGTGCCGCCCCACTTGATAGACACGTCCGAATCATCCGCAAGTGGCATGGGACGCGCACCATGAACGACCGCAACACCTCGGAACCCCGGATACCGGAACACCGGACATTCGAGTTCGACCTCACCGCGCACGAAACCCAGCGGCGGACCGAGGTCCTCGCGGCGCTGGGCGACACCTGGGACCCGATCGCGGTGATGGAGGGCGAGGCGGACGCGTACCGGCTCCTCTACTCCGGGCTGGACGCGGAGCAGCAGGCCACCTACGACGCGCTGGTCGCCGCCGGGGTGCTGCCGGCCTCCGGTCAGGGCTGAGCATGCTGCCGCTCGACCCCACCGCCGATATCGGCCGCCGGGCCTGGGTCCCCTGCCCCGGCTGCCAGGACCACCGGGACTGCGGAACCTGCCTCGACGGCCGCACCTGCGCCGACCACTGGCGCTACCTCCTGTCGAACAGGGGCAGTGTGCTGCACCTCCAGTGCCCCAACTGCACCCACCTGTGGGCCTGGCAGTCGGGCTTCGGGGCCGGCGGCCGTACCGATGGCTGACGGCTGACGGCTGACGGGCGCAACGGTCGACCGACGGCCGAGGCCCCACCCGCCCCTCCTGCCGCTCCGGCCCTGTCAGGCCAGGCGCCGTATCGCCTCCCGATGCGCCGTTTCGAGCGCCTTGTCGGCCGGCACGGCACGATCCGGCCGCACTCCGACGCCCTCCCAGTTGCTGCCCGTGACGGCATTGATCGTCCGGGCCGTCGGGACCGTGACGGTGATGTGCGCCGTCACCGGATACCGCTCGGTGGGGTGCGCCCCGCCCCCGGTCGTCTCACCGACCAGCTCGGCACGCCCGAGCGCCTGCAAGGTGTACGCCACGTCCTCGCCGCCCGAGAACGTGGTCGCGCTGGTGAGGACGTACACCGGCCGGACGGGATAGCGCGGCGCGGGCAGCTGCGGCAGGGTCCAGAACTGCCGGGTGGAGTCGGTGGCGCGCTGGTAGAAGTCGTTGAGGTGCACCTGATCGTCGGGGAAGAAGTAGCTGCACCACATCGCGGCGCCCGCTGGCGAGCCACCCCGGCACGGCGGCCGAGCGCGGGTCGGGTCCGCCGGCGGGGTCGGTGGACGGCGGTCTTCGCCTGCCGTGTGCTGCGGCCGGCGCCGGGCGGCGGTAGCGTGCGCTGCATGGAGCTGCAAGCACGATCGCTTTGGCTGTTGACCGAGCCGCTGCACGCCGTGTGCTACTTCGACGAGCGCTGCCGCCACCTGGGCAAAGACCTCGGCCTCAAGGGTTTCTGGATGGGCTATTTCGCCGCGCGCACCGCGCCGTTGGGCGCCGTGGAACCCGCCGCGGCCACGGCCGTCCTCGGGGGCTTCGCCCCGGGGATGGTCGCCCGTGCGCTGCCCGCGGCCTGGAGCATCGTCAGCCCGTCGCATGTCCTCGACGAACGCGGCAGCCGTGCGGCGCACGCCCTGCGTGGGATCGACCCCGAACTGGACCACGCGGCGGCCGAGCTGCTGCCTCCGCTCCAGGCGGTCGTGGACGATGCACCGGCCACCGCGCGGCCGCTGTTCGCCGCCAACCGCGCCCTGTGCGACCACGCCGACCCCGTCGAGCGCTTGTGGCAACTGGCGACCGCTGTCCGGGAGTTCAGGGGCGACGCCCACCACGCCGTGCTCGCCGACGAGGGCCTGGACGGTTGTGAGGCGCTGGTCCTGGCCGCCGCGTCCGGTCGCGTCCCCAAGGACACCATGCGGGAGGACCGCGGCTGGACCGAGGAGGAGTGGGCCGCCGCGACGGACCGGCTGCGCTCCCGTGACCTCGTGGACGCACACGGCGACGCGACCGACCACGGCCGCTGGGAGCGCGAGCGCATCGAGGAGGCCACCGACCGGCTGGCCGGCCGACTGCTGCGCGCACTCCCCGAGGCGGAGACCGAGGGGTTGTTGCACGGCCTGGAACCCGTGGTCCGCCGCATCCTGGCCGCTGATGTCCTCCCCTTCCCCAACCCGATCGGCCTGCCCCACCTCGACGAGCCCGTACGCCGCTGACACCGGCTCCTGGGGCGTGTCCGTGCGTGCCAGACGCCGCGAGCCGGACGGGACTTTGCGGACGCGCCCTAGCCCACCCGCCGGCTCGCCTCCTTGAGCTTCTGTTCCGGGTCCACCGTGTCGGATGCGGGCGGCGCCTGGACCCTGACCGGCTCGTTGACGTCGAAGAAGCGTATGGACAGGTCCAGTGGCCCCTGGGCCGCCCGCGCCCGCTGACGGAACTTCACCGTGCGATCGCCGGGTCCGACCCACAGATCGAGCTTCAGCTCGCGCACCCCGAGCTCCTTGTACTGCTCAAGGACCTTCGTGCGGCGCTCGCCGGTCCCGGACGGACTCTTGGCGGCCGGCTTCTTCGCCGCCTCCGCCACATCGACCACCCCGGCGTAATGCGTCGCCCGCACCCCGTCGACGGTTTCCTCGCGGATCTTCCTGACGTCATCGGACCCGGGCAGCAACGACGCCTGCGCCGCCGGATCCTGGTCGGCCTGCCGCTGCATACCCCCGAAGCCGCCGGCCCCCTGGTCCGTCAGGGCGAGCTTGAGCCAGTGCTTGCCGCCCAGCACGGCAGCCGCTTGCCCACCCCCGCCGACGTATACCGCGCCCCCCACGAGCCGCACCGAGAACTCGCCCTCCTGCACGCCCCCGGACGCCGTCATCCGCATCTCGACGACGCGCGGGCGCAGGCTGAACGACGCCTTGCCCTTGACGGACCCCTGCCCGGGGACCTTGCCGGAGGCGCGATAGGAGAGGGAGTTGAGTCCCGTGCCCTTGGTGACGGCCCGCTGCACCGCGGCGACCGTGGTGCCGTCGGGACGCCGCGACCCGCCGGAACGGTCCTCGGCCGAGCCGCCGGACGTGCACGCCGTCGTGCCGCTCAGCACGGCGGCGGTGAGCAGCGCCCCGACGACGCGGAACGCGGTGCGGGAGCGATGAGCCATGGTCCCCCCATGAACACATGGAAATGCGAAGATGCGACTGATCGAGACAGTAGCTCACGGCACTGACAATCCGCGTTGCGTATTTTCGCGGGCCTGTGGCCAGGGCATATGACCCCGGACGGGGGTACGGGGCGACCCGGCGTCGCACACCCGGGACGATTTTCATCTGGTGGTTCGATGGGTGCTTTGGGGTGCTTTGCTGAGCCAGATCGGGACACCTGCGCCCAAGAGGCGTTGAATGAGTATGGATCCTAGAGAGTTGTGGGACCGCAACGCCGTGCTGGCGGAAGCGTTTTGCCTGGGGGACGAGCGGGTGCGTGAGGCGCAGGCCAGGCTTGACGAGGCCCAGGCCGACCGGTCGCGGGTTCTGGCGGCCTTCGCGGTGACGGTGGGCAGTACCGGCGCGGTGGCCGGGCTGTTCGGTTTGAACGAGCGGGAAGTGCGCATCGCCCGGCGCACGGTGGGCAAGGAGGACGCCCGCGCCGTCGCCGACGAACTGCTGGCGGCCGCCACGCCCGCCGCACCTCCGCGGGAGGCCGAGGAGGCCACCCCGGCCCCTGAGCCCGCGGCCGAATATTCCCACCAGAACGCGTCCGCCGGAGCGCGCCCGGCCGGCGCCACTCGCGAGGCCACCGGCGGCGTGGGGGCCGCGGAGCAGACCTGGTCCCCGGCGATGGACGCGGTGCTCATCGGCAGTTGGCAGACCGGGGTGGATCTGCGGGAACTCGCCGCCGAATTCGGGCTCGACCTCACCCGCTTGGTCACCCGGGCCCAACAGCTCTCCGCCCAGGGGCGGTTCTATCCCGGCCCGGTGGAAACTCACGCGGGACGCCACCGCCGCGGCCCCGGCGATGTTCATGAATCCGAATACTCCATCCCCGCCCAGCAGACCAGCTCGTGGAACGCCGCCCCCTCGGCGCACCCCATGGCATCCGCATGGCACACCGGCACGATGCCGTCCACGGACTCCGTCCCGGACATGGCCGCCCTGGCCTCCGACTGGGACAACGCGCTCGCTCCCTGGGGCACCCTCGCGCCCTCACACGAGGAGGCCGCGCCGGCCCATCAGCCCTGGGCCCAATACCACCTCAGTTCCTGATAGCACCCCGGTTCCTGACGGACCCGATTCGATGCCGATACGTACGTACCCTGCCTCGCGGACCGTCCCCGGCCCGGCCCGGGACGACGCGTCTCCGCCCGGTTCCCCTGGTGCGGGGCCGCGGCAAGGAGGGCAAGAGAGCAGGCCACAGACCTGATGGGCGCGACGCGCGGGCAGGCGCGCCGACGCCCAAGGGGGAGGGGGGACGGGAGGGGGAGGTGGCGCCGGCGGACGGTGCCACAGGGCGTCCGCCCTCGGTCGGCAGGTCGAGGCCAAGGCCGCGGCGGCGCGGTCCCGACGGGCCGCCAGGTCCGGCATGTCCTCCAGATAGTCGGCTGCGAGCTCCTGGCTCTCCTCCGCGGTGAACGTCCGGCAGTCGCGCCACCACGGGGCGACCAGCAGGAGCCACAGGAGTTCTGTGATGCCGAAACCCGCGCTAGCTGGCGCCGCACTCCCCTGCATGACACCGGCCTCGGGCTGCCATCCCACCTCCCAAGTGGGTGGCCCGGGGTCGGCTTTCGCGCGCCCGGGAGTGGGAGATGGGAGACCAATGGGAGACGATCACGGAAATCGCCTCCGGAGCGATGTGAGTATCTGCGAATAGGTGCCGGGCGGCACTAGTTCAAAGACGTAGAGAAAATGCCCGCCCTAGCCCGCCGTCTCCCCCGCATGGGGCGACAGCGTCCCCGCCGCGACCAGGGCGAAGAGGGCTATGCCCAGGAGGATGCGGTAGATCACGAAGGGCATGAAGGACTTGTTGGAGATGAACTTCATGAACCAGGCGATCACCGCGTAGCCGACGACGAAGGCGATGATCGTGGCGAACACGGTGGGGCCCCAGGAGACATGGCCCTGGCCGGCGTCCTTGAGTTCGTAGACGCCGGAGGCCAGTACGGCGGGGATGGCGAGCAGGAAGGAGTAACGGGCCGCGGATTCACGGGTGTAGCCCATCAGCAGGCCGCCGCTGATCGTGGCGCCGGAGCGGGAGACGCCGGGGATGAGCGCCATGGCCTGGCAGACGCCGTACAGGAGGCCGTCCTTGACGCTGAGGTCGGTGAGGGTCTTGCGCTGCTTGACGGCGCGGTGCCGGCCGCCGGTCTCGTCGCGGGCGGCCAGCCGGTCGGCGATGCCGAGGACCACACCCATGACGATGAGGGTGGTGGCGATCAGCCGCAGATCGCGGAACGGGCCCTCGATGGCGTCCTTGAGCGTGATGCCCAGCACACCGATCGGGATCGAGCCGACGATCACCAGCCAGCCCATCTGGGCGTCGTGATCGTGCCGCAGCTCCCGGTTGAAGAGGGAGCGGGACCATGTCGAGATGATCCGCCCGATGTCCTTGCGGAAGTAGATGATGACGGCCGCCTCGGTGCCGATCTGCGTGATGGCGGTGAACGCCGCACCGGGGTCCTGCCAGCCGGCGAACGCCGCGGTCAAACGCAGATGCGCGCTGGAGGAGATGGGCAGAAACTCGGTCAACCCTTGGACGAGTCCGAGGACGAAAGATTCAAACCAAGACATGAAAACTACGCTATCCAAGGGTGATCAAGCGCTGACCTGCGCGAGACGGGAGAAAGCGGACAGTGGCGGCGGATGCGGATCACCGCCGACCGTGGCAGCGTAACGTCCGAAGATGTCCGGCCTGCCAAAGGGTCCGGGACTGCCGAGCCCGCCCCGTGGCGGCCGAGGGGAAATCCGTCGTCTGCCCTGCCGCGTTCAGCGCCCGCGCAGCGCGTTCCGTTTGCGCCACGCCACCGCCAGCGCGCCCAGACCGCTGACGGCGATGAAGCCCAGGGCGAGGAGGAAGACCGGCGAGGTGGGTGTCGCGGCACGCGCACCGGCGACGGCGTACGCCGCGGTGTTCGGGATGCTGCCGAGCGCCGTCGCGAGCAGGAAGGGGAACCACCGCATCCGGGAGACCGCGGCGCAGTAGTTCGTGGCGCAGAACGGCAGGCCGGGGAAGAGCCGGAGGGCCAGCATCGAGCGGAAGCCGTGCTCGCTCAACTGCCGGTCGGCGGCGGTCAGCCAGCGGGCGCGCAGCAACGGACGCAGGGCGTCCTGGCCGAGGAGCCGGCCGAGCCCGAAGGCCAGCCCGGCGCCCAGCACCGTCCCGGCGAGGGCGGCGGCCAGTCCGGCCTGGCCGCCGAAGAGGGCACCCGCCGCGAGGTTGAGGACCGGGCGGGGCACGAAAGCGGCTGTGCACCCGCCGTATACCAGCGCGAAGACCAGGAGGGCGGTCGGGCCGGACAGCCGGCCGGGCCAGCCACCGGTGAGGAGCTGCTGCGGCTGCCAGAGCAGCATCGCGGTCGCGGCGCAGGCCAGCAGGGCCAGCAGCAGCCCCAGCCGGGCCCAGGGGGAGAACAGCACACGCGTGCAGCGCGCGGCGAGGCCGTCGGGCGTTGCGGCGGGCGGGAACATCCGGGGAGCGTAACCGACCGGGGTACCCAGGGGCCGTCACCGGGCCCGTACGCCCCGTGAGCCGAGCCCATCGCCGTACTGGCCCGGCCCCCGGCGGGCGGGGCATGTCGGTCGACGGGCTCGGCGGCGGCCCGTGGGCAGGGCGGCGCCACGTCCCGCGTGGCACCAAACCCTGAGTGGCACCAAAGCCCGCGCAGCACCAAATCCCGAGCAGCACCAAACCTCGGGCGGCGCCAACTCCCGCCCGGCGCCAACTCCCGCCCGGCGCCAACTCCCGGGCGGCAGCCACCCCCGCCCCGCCAAGCCCCGCCCGGCACCGGATAAATCGTTCGACGCCGGGGCGGCCGACCGGCACCATATGACGCATGTCCCGGTACGCCTTCCTCGCGCTCCCGTCCGCAGTCGCGGACGCGCCGAAGGCTGCCGTCGAGCTCCTCGCGGCCCTCGCCGCAGCGGACTTCGCAACCGCAGGTGCCGATGCGGTGGCCGCGGCCACCGCCGTCGCAGCAGCCGCCGTCCCGGCCGCCGCAGCGACCGACGGCGCACGAAGCTGACCCTCTCCGGATCGTCCGGCGGACCCCGCAGGGGGAGGGTCGGCCGGTCCCAGGGGTCCCCACGGCGCCAAGTCGCCGTTCTCACCGCACTGTTGCGAGGAAGAACACCATGCCCAAGACGGCATACGTGCGCACCAAGCCGCACCTGAACATCGGCACCATGGGCCACGTCGACCACGGCAAGACCACCCTGACCGCGGCCATCACCAAGGTCCTCAGTGACCGGGGGAGCGGGACGTTCGTGCCGTTCGACCGGATCGACCGGGCCCCGGAGGAGGCCGCCCGCGGCATCACCATCAACATCTCGCACGTCGAGTACGAGACCGGCACCCGGCACTACGCCCATGTCGACATGCCCGGCCACGCCGACTTCATCAAGAACATGGTGACCGGCGCGGCGCAGCTCGACGGGGCGATCCTGGTGGTCTCCGCGCTCGACGGGATCATGCCGCAGACCGCCGAGCATGTGCTGCTCGCCAAGCAGGTGGGCGTCCGGCACCTCGTCGTGGCCCTCAACAAGGCCGACGCCGGCGACCCGGAGCTGACCGACCTGGTGGAGCTGGAGGTGCGCGAGCTGCTGAGCGGCCACGGCTATGACGGGGAGCATGTGCCGGTCGTAAGGGTCTCGGGGCTGCGCGCCCTGGAGGGCGACCCGCGCTGGACGCAGGCGATCGAGGCGCTGCTGGACGCCGTGGACACCTATGTCCCGATGCCCGAGCGGTATGTCGACGCGCCGTTCCTGCTGCCGGTGGAGAACGTGCTGACGATCACCGGGCGCGGCACGGTCGTCACCGGAGCCGTCGAGCGCGGCACGGTCCGGCTCGGCGACCGGGTCGCGGTGCTCGGCGCGGACGCCGAGACGACGGTCACCGGGCTGGAGACGTTCGGCAAGCCCATGGAGTCCGCCGAGGCGGGCGACAACGTCGCGCTGCTGCTGCGCGGTCTGCACCGTGACCAGGTGCGCCGCGGGCATGTGGTCGCCGCGCCCGGCAGCGTCACACCACGGCGCCGTTTCACCGCCGAGGTGTATGTGCTCTCCACCGAGGAGGGCGGCCGCCGGACGCCGCTCTCCACCGGCTACCGGCCGCAGTTCTACATCCGTACCGCGGACGTGGTCGGCGACCTCGACCTCGGCGAGCGGGGCATCGCCCGCCCCGGCGAGACGGTGACGGTGTCGGTCGAACTGGGCCGGGAGGTGCCGCTGGAGCAGGGGCTGGGCTTCGCCATCCGCGAAGGCGGCCGGACCGTCGGCGCGGGCACGGTACGCACCGTCGAGGAGTGAGACACCGCAGGTCATCAGGCTGCGCCCGGCGCCTCCCCGGTGCCGGGCGCAGCCGCCCGCTGTCCCGGGGGCAGGCGGGGTGCGAAACTGCTCGCCACGGATGACGAGGGCGGTCCGGTCGCGCCATACGGGGCGGCCGGTCGGCCCGAAGGCACGAGGGAGACCCCATGGCGGGTACGGCACTGGTCCTGGGCGGCGGCGGGCTCACCGGGATCGGCTGGGAGATCGGGATGCTGGCCGGACTCGCGGCGGCGGGCGTCGACCTCACCGGGGCCGATGTCGTCATCGGCACCTCCGCCGGCTCGATCGTCGGCGCCCATCTCACCTCCCGGCAGCTGTCCCTGGAGGAGATGTACGAACGCCAGCTCGCCGTACCGGAGGCCCGCTCGGCCGCCCGTATGGGGCCGGCGGCCCTGGCCCGGTTCGCGGCCATCGCGCTGCGCTCCCGTGACACGGTCTCCTTCGGCGTACGCATGGGCAAGCTGGCGCTCGCGGCCCGTACCGTCCCCGAGGCGGAACAGCGCGCGGTGATCGCCCGGACCCTGGACATGACCGACTGGCCGGACCGGCGCCTGGTCATCACGGCGGTCGAGGCGGCAACGGGGGAGCGGACCGCGTTCGACGACACGAGCGGGGTGCGGCTGCTCGACGCGGTGGGCGCGAGCTGCGCGGTCCCCGGCATCTATCCGCCGGTCACCATCGACGGCACCCGCTGGATCGACGGCGGGGTGCACTCCTCCGCCAACGCCGACCTGGCCGCCGGCTACGGCCGGGTCGTGGTCGTCGCGCCGATGGCGGCCTCCGGCGGGCCGATCGCCGGCCCGCGCGCGCAGGGCGAGCGACTGGCGCGCGGCGGCGCCCGGGTGTGTGTGATCACCCCGGACCGGGTGGCGAGGTCGGCGTTCGGCCGTAACGTCCTGGACCCGGCCAAGCGCGCGGACGCGGCCCGTGCGGGTCGTCGGCAGGCCGCCGCGCATCTGGCGGAGCTCCGGCGGGTCTGGTCGGACTGACCGGCCGGTCCCCGCGGCGACCGTGGCCGGGGCGCTCCGCCCGCACCGGCACAATAGGACGGTGGACCAAGCACCCGAGCCGATACCCGTCACCCGGACCGTGGACTGCGGCACCGCCAAGCTGCTGCCGGACGTCGACCGGCCCCGCGCCTGGCTGCTGACCGTGGACGGCGCACCGCAGTCGTACGTGGACCTCGACGCGCCCGCCCATCTGGAATTCGAGTATGTGCGCCGGCTGGCATACGTCCTGGACGAGGTCGCCGCCCCGGGGCGGCCGCTCGACGTGCTGCATCTGGGAGGCGGGGCGCTGACCCTGCCGCGCTACCTCGCCGCCACCCGTCCGCACTCCCGGCAGGACGTCGTCGAAGCCGACCGCCGGCTGCTCGCCCTGGTCACGGAGCATCTGCCGTTGCCCGGCGACAGCGGGATCACCGTGCATGCCGAGGACGCCCGGACGGCGCTGGAGGACGCGCCGGAGGACAGCGCCGATGTCATCGCGGCGGATGTCTTCGGCGGGTCGCGGGTGCCGGCCCAGCTCACCTCGGTCGAGTACGCACGGACCGCCGCGCGGGTGCTGCGGCCGGACGGCTGCTATGCCGCGAACCTCGCGGACAGCGCGCCGTTCGCCTTTCTGCGCGGCCAACTCGCCAATTTCGCCACGGTCTTCGAGCATCTGGCACTGATCGCCGAGCCCTCGGTGCTGCGCGGCCGCCGGTTCGGCAACGCTGTGCTGCTCGCGTCGCAAGTGCCGCTCCCCGTCGCAGCCCTGGCCCGGCGGACGGCCGGTGACGCCTTCCCGGCCCGGGTCGAGCACGGCGCGGCGCTGCGCCGGCTGATCGCGGACGCGGCACCCGTACGCGATGCCGAGGCGGTGGCCTCCCCGGTGCCGCCGGACGGCGCGTTCAGCGTGGGCTGACCCCGGCCCGCTCCGGCCCGGCGCCGCTGCGACCGGCTACTCCGCCGCCGCGGTGTCGGGTTCCGTCGCCCCGGCCGCGCGGGCGGCCGGCACCCCGGCGGCCGGCTCCGCCGTCGTACGCCGCGCCAGCCGCCGGATGTCCGGAACGCACAGCACCGCCGCCGTCAGCAGCACGATCACCGCCGAGCAGCCCCACAGCGCGGCGCTCCGGCCGACGGCGTCCTGCACGGGGCCGGCCAGCGCGGTGGCCGGCGGGACCATGGCCAGCGACCCGAGCCAGTCGTAGGACGAGACCCGGGAGAACTTCTCCTCGGGGATCTCCTGGTGCAGCGCCGTCATCCACGTCACCGCGAAGACCTCGATCGCGATTCCGGTGCCGAACATGACCGCGGTGAGTCCGGCCGCGGGCAGCGGGACGGCGAGCGCGGCGGACGGGAGGGCGAGCGGGAAGACACACAGCGCACCGGTCAGCAGCATCCGTCGTGGTCGCACCCGGGCCATCAGGAGGGCGCCGCCCACGGTGCCCGCACCGAACGCGGCCAGCGCCAGCCCCCAGGGGCCGGGGCCGCCCAGATGCTGCTCGGCGACCAGAGGGCCGTAGACCGCCTCGGCGGCCGACACCACCGCATTGACGAGGGAGAACTGCACCACCACTGACCACAGCCAGGGCCGGGAGGCCACCTCGCGCCAGCCGTCTCGCAGATCGTGCAGCATCCCGCCGCCGGGGGCCCGCTCGGGGACGCCGCTGACGTCGAGGAACGCGCGCAAGGCCGCCGCGAGCGCGAAGGCGGCCGAGTCGACGGCCAGCACCCAGCCGGGCCCGACCGCGGCGACCAGCGCGCCGCCCAGCGCCGCACCGCCGATGTTCGCGCCGTTCATGCCCATGCGGAACACGGCGAAGGCACGCCCGGCCTGCTCGCCGGAGACGCTGGCCAGCACCATGCCCTCGGAGGCCGGCGCGAAGAACGCCTGCCCCGTACCGCCGAGCGCGGCCAGCAGTGCCATCTGCCACAGCCGCGGCTCCCCGGCCAGTACGAGCAGCGCGAACAGCCCCTGGGAGATACAGCTGAGGGCGTTCGCGGCGACCATGACGCGATGCCGGGGGAGCCGGTCGGCGACCGCGCCGCCGATCAGCAGGAAGAAGATCAGCGGGACCGTCCGCGCGGCGGCGACCAGGCCGACATCGGTGGCGGAGCCGCCCGCGGCGAGCACCGCGAAGGCGGTCGCGATCAGTGCGCCGGAGCTGCCGAGGTTCGCGATCACCGTGGCGCCGGTGAGCAGCAGATAGTTACGCCCCGCCCATGGGGGGGACGGCCTTCACCAAGACCGCCGGGAGGATACGGCGACGGACCGCTTACGGCCCGGGGTCTCCGGTCGGTGCCCAGGGTGCGCCGGGCGCCTCGCCCGTCCGCCTCCGCTGTGCTGCTGTCCTGCCCACATGGGCGTCAACGATATGCGGGGCGGGGCGGCCGTCGGCGCGGGTATCGCCCAACGGGCCGGGTCCCGGCGCCGGCGACCGCGCGGCCGGGACGCGGCAGCTCTTCACACCTAAGCTACCGCTAGGTAACATGACCTCATGTCCTCCGAGACCCTGCCGTCGATCGGCGAAATGATGGCGGCATCCGTGCCGATGGCCCGCACCCTGAACCTCGAGTTCACCGAGACCACCGCCGAGCGCGCCGTGGTCCGCATGCCCGACCAGCCCGACTTCCACAACCACGTCGGCGGTCCGCACGCCGGCGCGATGTTCACCCTCGCCGAGTCGGCGAGCGGCGCCATCGTGATGGCGGCCTTCGGTGACCAGCTCGGCCGCGCGGTGCCGCTGGCGGTGCGCGCCGAGATCGGCTACAAGAAGCTCGCCATGGGGCCCGTCACCGCCACCGCGGAGCTCGGCCGGTCGGTGGCCGAGGTCGTCGCCGAGCTCGACGCCGGCGAGCGCCCGGAATTCCCGGTGAACATCGCCATCACCCGCGAGGACGGCGCGGTGACCGGCGAGATGAGCATCGTGTGGACCCTGCGCCCCAATAAGTGAGCCGCCTCTCATGAGGCTCTCGCGGCCCGCCGTGCACCGCGCGGCGGGCCGTCGTCGTGTCCGGGCGCCAGATGTTGCGTAGCGCACGTGGATTCGGCTCCCGGGCGGGCCGATCGAGTACGCTTCCCGGGGCGCGCTGCGGTGCGCCAAGGGACTGATCGGCACGATGTCACGGACGTCGGGCCACGGCCCACGGGGCCCTATACCAGCGGAGGAATCGGCGTTGCACATCCAGGAGTGGCTCGAGTCGGTACCGGCCGTGAGCGTCTACCTCCTGGTGGGGGTGGTGATCGGCCTGGAGAGCCTGGGCATCCCGCTGCCCGGCGAGATCGTCCTCGTCAGCGCGGCGATCCTCGCGGCGACCCAGGACCACATCAATCCGTTCGTGCTGGGCGCCTGTGCGACCGGTGGCGCGATCATCGGTGACTCCATCGGGTATCTGATCGGGCGCAAGGGGGGCCAGCCCCTGTTGCTGTGGGCCGGCCGAAAGTTCCCCAAGCACTTCGGCCCCGACCATGTCGCGATGGCCGAGGCGAAGTTCGACAAGTGGGGTATGTGGGCGGTCTTCTTCGGCCGTTTCATCGCGCTGCTGCGCATCTTCGCCGGCCCGCTCGCCGGCGTCCTCAAGATGCCGTACTGGAAGTTCCTGATCGCCAACGTCCTCGGCGGCATCGTCTGGGCCGGCGGTACGACCGCGCTGATCTACAGCGTGGGTGTCGTCGCCGAGGAGTGGCTCAAGCGCTTCTCCTGGCTCGGACTGGTCGCCGCGCTGCTGTTCGGCCTCGGCTCCTTCCTCCTGATGAAGCACCGGGCGAAGAAGGCGGCCGCCGCCCGCGAGGCGGCGGAGAGCCCGGTCGCGGTGACGGTTGACTGAGCGCGCGGGCCGCTTCCCACGGCTGGCCCATGGGGCGCAACTGCGTGTGAACACCGGTAGTTGCATGCCCGCGTACGGCAACTCACCTACAGGAGATGCCCGTTCGGTCCGGTGAGGGACGGGCATCGCGTCAGGGCATCAGCCAGACGTCGGGTCCGCCGTTGCGCCATTCGAAGATGCCGGTGTCGTCCCAGACGAAAGTGCCGGCACCGAAACCGGCCCGGCGCAGGATCGCGGCCACGTCACCAGGGCGCAGCGCCCGTCCCAGATCCTGTCCGTAGAGGGTCACACGGCGACCGCCTGTGCAGGGCGGATGCACGATCACGGGGGCACGCTTCATAGGCCCCAGCATGCGACCGTCACGCCGCCCCCGCATCCTGAGCGCGACCGGCCCGTCACACACCGTGTCCGACTTCGTGGCGGCCACCGGTCACCCCGGCCTTCATGGCCCCGTCCGCAGCCGCGAGAAGAACGGCTGCGGCGGCACGTCCGGCCCGCCGGGCCGCCACCACGGGACCTCCTCGTCAGGCTCCGGCGGCGGCTCCCCGTCGCGCACCTCACGCCGCAGACCGGACAGCAGCTCGCGGGCCCCGGCGATGAACAGCGGGTCACCGATGAGCTTTTTGGCCGCCAGCGCCGCACGGCAGGCCCGCAGCGCCGCCGCCGGCTCCCCATGGGCGCGCTCGGTCGCCGCACAGGCATACAGGACCGTCGAGTACAGCCAGAAGTCGCCGTCCGAGTGCCGGCTCTCCCAGGCGCGACGGGCCGCGTCCCGGGCCCGCTCCGCGTCGAGCGACGACAGGGCGACGGCGAGCAGCGCCCAGCTGTGGGCCGGCCCCGGGCCGAACCACGGGTCCCGGGAACGGTGCCCGGCCGCCTCCTCCAGACAGGCCACCGCCGCCGCGGTGTTCCCCCGGTACAGCGCCAGCACCGCGTGCGCATGCGCGATACGGGCCAGCCCGTCGGAGTCCGCATGCATCACGGCCGCCGTCCACGCCTCGTCGAGCAGCGCCTCCGCGGCGCCCAGCGCGTGCTCCTGCGCCGCGAGGTATCCGGCCAGCCACAGCGCGCGGGCCCGCAGCGCGGTGTCGTCCCGGGAAAGCAGCAGCAGCCGGTCCAGATGCGCCCGTCCCTCGCGGCGGAAGCCGCAGGCCGCCCAGTGGAACCACAGCGACACCGCGATCTCCAGCGCGCCGAGCGCATCCTCCGCGTCCTGCGGGGGCCGGGTCAGCGCCGCGTCGAGGTTGGCCTGTTCGTCCTCCACCAGGCGTACGGCGACCTGCTGATGGGGGCCCTGCCAGGCGATCTGGGCCTCGGCCGCGAGCGCCGCGCAAGCCTGCCGGAACCGTCGCAGCGCCGCCGCCTCCTCACCCGCCTCACGGAGCTGCGTCCGCCCGAAGTCGCGGGCGGCGCGGGAGAGTCGGTAGCGCGGCGGCAGCACCGCCCCGGTGTCCTCCTGCGTGCCCCCGGCGTCCCGTACGCGCTCCACGACCGAGGCGGTGAGCAGCCGTTCCAGCGCACCTTCGACCGCGGCCGCAGGAACGTCACAGCTGGTGCAGACACAACCGGCGAGCCAGGGGTCGAAATCGCCGGGCAGCACCGAGAGCCGGGCCCAGACCCGCCGGTCGGTGGGCGAGCAGAGGGCGTAGCCCGCGGCCTGCGCGGCGTAGAGCGAGGTGTGCCGCACGGTCGCCGCCGGCCCCGAGTAGAACAGCGGACCGTCCGACCCCACCTGGGCGGCGAGTTGCGGCAACGACATCCGGTCCAGCTGCTGCGCGGCCAGCGTGATCGCCAGTGGCGAGCCCTCCAGCGCCTGGCACACGGCGACCAGGAGCTCCGGCGTGGCGGCCCCGGCCCGCGCGGCCAGCAGCTCGACGGCCGGCCCGGCGATCCCCTCGCCCAGCGTCACCGGAAGCGGCGTGATCGCGACGGTCCGCTCCTCGGGCAGCCCGAGCGCACCCCGCGCGGTCGCCACGATGCGCAGCGTGGGATCGGCCCGCAGCAACCGGCGTACGAGCTGGGCGCATTCGTCGCGCAGCGGATCGCAGTCGTCCAGCAGCACCGTCGCGCGATACCGCCGGCAGTGCGCGGCGAGCGCGGCAATCGCCGTATCGTCCGCCGGAGCGTGCCCTGTTGGAGCCTCCGCCGGTCCCGTACGGCCGTGCACCGGTTCGCCGACGCAGGAGGGGGCGGCCCGCCGGACGAGGGCCGTCGTGGTGTCCCGGCCGGCACCGTCCGCCGGCCGCGCCGCCCGGAGCAGCGCCTCCGTCAGTCCGCCCTCGGGCAGTCCGTCCCAGCAGCCGACGCGGAGGACCGTGCCGTCGTGCCGGGCGGTGTGCTCCTCCAGGACGGCACGGGCCAGCACGCTCTTGCCCACTCCCGCGGCTCCGGTGAGCGTCACGAGCGGGGCGCCGTCCAGCAGCCCGGAAACCAGCTCGTGCTCAACGGCCCGCCCCACTACGCCGGGCAGCGGCCGGCGATCGGCCCTCGCGGTCATCGGTCATCCCCAACCACGGCACAGCGCCGCGCCCTTCGGAATTGGAAACCCACCTTGCCAGAACCGACCGACCGGTAAACAACCCGTGGCCTCATCGAACGAGGGAAACGCGGCCGGTGTACTTGACGTGCCGGTGCGTCATTGCGCGCAGCCGGGAGCGCGGACCACCAGGTCAGGGTGGCCGGGGGCGGTAGCGGGGGCGCCCCGGGCGATCTTGAGGTGATGTCCTGCGACCGGTGGGTTGGTGGCAGCGTGACTGCCCGCGGCCGGCCCGAGAAGCCAAGGAGAACGTCCCGATGAAGTGCCTGCGCGTCCGCGTGGCGGTGAGTGTGGTGGCCCTGGGGCTGTTGACCGGCTGCGGCGATGGCCGGGACACCGTTCACGCCTCCGGTGTGCCGCAGTCGCCGGCCCACGCCGCGGACGCCCGCAACGGACAGCCCCGGGTGGTGCCGCCCCGCGGACCGCGCTCGTCCTTCACCGCGTTCCGTCCGGCCGGGGGCGGCACCCGGGTCGTCGCGACGCGGTGGCACGGCCGCAAGTCCGGTTTCACCGGCGGCATATGGGCCTGGGTGCCGCCGGAGTACCACCAGGCGCGCTACGCCGAGAGCGGCTTCCCGGTGCTGATCGCGCTGCCCGGTGCCTACGGATTTCCGTTCAACTACTGGGCGGGGGAGGGCTTCGCGCTGGAGGAGCGGATCGCGAAGTGGTCGCGGCAGGGCAGGACGCTGCCGTTCATCGTCGTGATGCCGGTGCTCAACCCGGGCCGGACCTACTACGACGGCAGCGACATCCCCGGGCAGCCCAAGATGGGCACCTGGCTGACCGAGGATGTGCCGGACTTCGTGCGGGCCAACTTCCGTACGTACGACAGCCGTGACGGCTGGGCCTTCATGGGCTCCTCGTCCGGGGGCTTCGCCGCGCTGAAGGCCGTCCTCAAGGAACCGCGGAAGTTCAAGGCGGCCGTCGTCAACGGCCCTGATACCGCACCGGATTCACCGCTGTGGCAAGGGCATCCGGCCGAGATGCGGGCCAACGACCCGCGCCATCTGGCCCGGCGGCTGGCCGCGCGCAAGGGCCTGCCGGTCTATCTCGCCTTCGAGCTCGGGAGCAAGGAGGCGGCGGTGCCCGATGTGAAGCGCTTCATCAGAGACTACACCGGCGGACCGGTGCACTCCACGCTCTTCGAGATACCGGACGGTGTGCACAGCGGGCACACCTACATCCGGCGGATGGCCGAGTCCCTGCACTGGATCAGCCGGCGGATGCAGGGCCCCGTACCGTCCGTGTGACGCACCGTCGCCTGGCCGGGCGCACGGCCGGGGCTCCTGTTGCCGCACCCGGTCCACCGGCAAGAATTGCCCGTGACCCGGCACGTGGGCACGGCCGACGGGGCGTCCGAAACCGTCCCGCGCGATGAGGTCGCCCGCTCGATCTCGGGCCATCTGTCGCTCCCGGTGATCCCCAGGGGACCGCGCTCGGTCGACTGCGCGAAGGACCTGCGGGCCGTCAAGGGGCCCGGACCCACTGCACGGCCCACTATCTGCGGGGCACCGTCCGGGACATGACCGTACGGGTCGTACGGGTCCGCGGCGGCAAGATCACCAACGTCCATGACGCCCCCCATCGCTGACGTTTGCTGACCGCCCTTGTACGTTGCGTTCGCGACGTACAAGGGGGCGGTGCATCAACGGTCCGTCAGGAAGCGGGCGGACCGGTTGCGCCGCAGGACCGGCATCAGCGCCCAATGGACCCAAAGTGGGCCTTTGTTGAATCTGCTTCAGATGCTGCAACTGTGCAGATCGCCGTTGGACGGCGGGTGTTGCTGTGATGCTAAGATCATCGCACTTGCCAACCGGGTAGTCACCTGCTAAGGCAAGAAAGAAATTCCGCGCATTGGCCTAAGAAAACCGCCACCCCGGGGAGAACTATGCCATTAGCCGGCCCTTCGATGGCTTTCTGGCAGGCGACTGTGCGCGGCCGTACACGTATGTCTGGGGTCGTGAGTGATTCTCTACGCCGCAGCCAGGCATACGACACCTGGTGGCTCCGTCGTCCGAAGAGAGTCCTATGACGCAATATTTCCAGGATCCAGCGTTCTGGGGATTGATCGCTGGTACCCCTGCTGCTGCCACCGCGATTGTTCGCGGCAGAATGAAGATCGCGGATCTTCGAAAAGAAAAGGCCGAGCTCAAGCAGCACTACGCCAATCTTGAGGATCACTACACGGAGGCCGTCGAAGAGGCCAAGGACCGAGCCGAAGAGGCCACCAAGACGACCTTGAAGGCCGCCATGCGGACCCTTCAGGGCCTGGCGAGCGAACAGCAGCTGGCGATTTCCAAGCTTCAGGACACCTATGGCGAGCACAAGATCCTTCAGGATCTGCTCGACATCGACCACATGAACTCGCAGTTCGCGCGACGGGCCCAGTCCATCGCCGTGCTCTGTGACGGCTGGCTCGGCCGGCGCCGGAACAACGCCTCGCTCTACGATGTGGTCCGCAGCGCCAAGGGCCGTATTCGCCACTTCACCCGCGTCGAGATCCGGTCGCAGAGCAATTTCGCCATCGTGAGCCGCGCGGTGGAACCGGTTGCGCTGGTGCTTGCCGAACTGCTGGACAACGCCACCAGCTATTCGGCGCCGGAAACGATGATCGAGATCAATATCCGGCCGGTGCCCAAGGGCGTCTGCATCATCGTCGACGACGCCGGTGTCGGTATGAACGAGGAGGAGAAGGCCCGAGCCGCTCAGCTGCTGTCGAGCGAGAATGCGGCCAGTGTCTCCAGCCTCGGTAACCCGCCGCAGTTCGGATTCACGGTCATGGGTGTGCTCGCCGCCCGCTACGGCTTCAGCGTATCGGTGGATTCGACCTCTCCCTACGGTGGCGTGCGCGCGGTCGTCCTGCTCCCCGACGATCTACTGACGTCTCTGCACGAGCCCGAGGAGAGCCCTGCCGTGGCTGCGTCCGCTCCGTTGCCGCCTGAGAACGCCCCTGGTCACCCGGCCCCTGGCGCCCCGGCGTCGGCCGTGCACGGATACCCGCCGGCCGGCCCCCCGGCTCCCGGCCCGTCGCCGCTGGGACAGCCGTCCGGTGCCCGTCCGGTTCCCGAGACCACGGCCGGCGGTCTGCCGAAGCGGCGCCGCCGCGGGGCGATTTCCATCGTGCCGACCGAATCCGAGAGCACGGAAGCTCCGGTCCGTGACAGCGCAAAGGCGGCGTCCGTCATGGGCGCATTCCAGCGCGGCACGCAGTCCGGCCGACGTTCCACCAATGCAAGCAGTGAAGGGCCTGAGGTTCAGTGAACTACGATCTGTCGTGGATGCTTGACAGTGCTCTGGAATTGCCGGAAGCACAGCATGCCATCCTCGTGTCCGCGGACGGTCTGCTCATGGCCCGTTCGAAGGACGTCGGCCGGGACCACGCCGATACCGTCGCCGCGGCCATGAGCGGAATGCAGTCGCTGAGCCGTACGGTCGCCGACTTCTGCCTCGGTGGTGCTTCCGCGAACCGGCCGCAATGGCGGCAGACACTGGTCGAGTTCGACCATGGCTGGGTCTTTCTGATCTCGGCCGGCGAAGGCGCCTATCTCGCGGTTTCGGCGTCGCCCGATGTGGACATGGCAGAGATCACTTTCCGTATGCAGCAGCTGGTGGGCCAGCTCGGAAAGGCACTGACCAGCCCGCCTCGTGAGAGGGCTGATATTCAGCCATGACCACCGACGACGAGCCGGAGCTGGAACACGAAGCAGCGGAATTAGTGCGGCCGTACGTCATCACCAACGGCCGCGATCTTCTTGACGGCAGTGACTTCTCGCTGATCACCCTGGTCACCGTGCAAGCGGAACCACCCCGCACGAAACCCCTCGATCCGGAGAAGCTCAGCCTGCTGGAGCTGTGTTCGGGGGGTTTCCTCTCGATCGCCGAGATAGCCGGGCACACCCGGCTCCCGGTGGGTGTCGTCAAGATTCTGGTGTCCGATCTCGCGCGCGAGGGATATCTCTTCTCCCGCGCGCCCATACCTACCGCTCAGCTTGTCGACCGGCAAATCCTAGAGGAGGTGCTGAATGGGCTCCAGGCTCGCTTTGGATGACGGCGTGTACCTGCGCAATTCAGTGCAGACCGCGGCAAAGATCCTCGTGGTCGGACACTTCGCCGTGGGGAAGACGACATTCATCGGGACCATGTCCGAGATTCCGCCGCTGCGGACCGAAGAGATAATGACCCAGGCGGGCGCCGGAATTGACGACCCGAAGGGCGCGCCCGAGAAGACCACGACCACGGTCGCCATGGACTTCGGCCGGCTCACGCTCAGCGAGAAGCTGGTCCTCTACCTGTTCGGAACTCCCGGCCAGCAGCGCTTCGTTCAGGTGTGGGAGGACATGACGCGAGGTGCGCTCGGGGCGCTGGTCCTGGTCGACCCCAAGCGGCTCGACGAGTCGTTCCCTGTCATGGACCTGGTGGAACACTACGGAATCCCCTACGCCATCGCCGTGAACCGCTTCGACGGGACGCCCGCGCACTCGCTCGACGAGATCCGGGAGGCTCTGGACCTGCTTCCCGAGACGCCTGTGGTCAGTTGTGACGCACGGGACCAACGTTCCTCGGCGGATTCGCTGATCGCACTCGTCCGATATCTCCAGTCCCGCCTCAACTAGGAGTTCAGGCATGCAATCTCACTCGGAATTCCAGAGCCCACCGCCCGGCTGCCCCGCGCACGCCGGCGGCGAAAGGGCGCCCCTGCACGGGCCGGAGTTCGCCGCCGCGCCGGACGCTTTCTACGACATGCTGCGGCAGTACGGACCCACCGCGCCCGTCGAGCTGGCTCCCGGAGTGGAGGCCGAACTCGTCACGGAGTACGCCACGGCGCTCCATGTCCTTCAGAATCCGGACACCTTCGCGCGGGATTCCCGCCGCTGGCGCGCGCTGAACGAGGGGCGTGTTCCGCTGGACAGCCCCGTGCTGCCGATGATGATGTACCGGCCGAATTGCATGTTCTCGGACGGTGCGGAGCATCTGAGGCTGCGTCAGGCGGTGACGGAGAGCTTCGGGCGCCTGGACATGCACCGGGTGAGCAGGCATGTCGACCGCGTCGCGGCGTACCTCACCGACCAGTTCAGTGCCCGCGGCAAGGCCGACCTGATCAGCGACTATGCGCAGCTGCTGCCGCTGCTGGTCTTCAACGATCTCTTCGGCTGCCCGGCGGAGATCGGTGACCGGCTGATCAGCGCCATATCCAACCTCTTCGACGGGGTCGACGCGGAGCGGGCCAACGAGGTCATGGCGGGCGCCCTGTTCGAGCTGGTCGGCCTGAAGCGCGTCACGCCGGGCGAGGACATCACCTCCTGGCTGATGCAGCACTCCTCGCGGCTGACCGACGAGGAGATGGTCCATCAGCTCGCGCTGCTCATCGGGGCCGGCACCGAGCCGGTGCAGAACCTCATCGCCAACGCCCTGCGGCTGTTGCTGTCCGACGAGCAGTTCGCCGGGGGCGGTGGCGATCTCCTGGTCGAGGACGCCATCAACGAGGTGCTGTGGAACAGCCCGCCGATCGCCAACTACGCCACCCACTACCCGGTGCACGAGGTGGAACTCTCCGGGAACAAGCTGGCAGCCGGAACCCCGGTGCTGGTCAGCTTCGCGGCGGCCAACGGGGACCCCAGCCTGTCCGCGACCCGGCAGACCTTCAGCAAGCGGGCCCACCTGGCCTGGGGTGCCGGGCCGCACGCCTGCCCGGCGAAGGATCCCGCGCTGCTGATCTCCATACGGGCGATCGAGAAGCTGCTGAACACGCTGCCGGACATCGAGCTGGGTGTGCCGGCCGAGACGCTGACCTGGCGTCCCGGCCCGTTCCACCGGGCGCTCAACGCGCTGCCCGCGCGCTTCACCCCCGTACGCAGCGAGCGACGGGGCCCGCAGTCCGGCGCGGCGGCAGGGTCGGGCGGGGACGCCCGCAACCGGGGACAGCAGAACCGGCCGCAAAAGGGAAGCTGGTGGAGCGGATTCCTCAGCTGGTGGCGTGTGTGATGTTCACGACAGGTTGAATGTCCGCGCGTCGCATGAACGTTCGGCAGTAGGGGTATGCAGGGCTGGCGACTTATTGAGTGATCTTCCGAAAGAAGGTGTCGCCTTGCAGCCCGCCCTGGCCGCTGCCCCCATTGACCGACGCAGTGTGGTTTCGCTTTTCTCCCGTCTGCGCACGGCCGATGGCCAGTCGAATTCATTGCCGTTGTACGCGAAACTCAGGGCGATGGGGGATATCGTTCAGGCGCCCTGGGGAGGGTACTTGGCGACCTCGTACGGGCTGTGCCATCAGCTTTTGCGAAGTAGATCCTGGCGGGTCCCGGACAGTGCCTGGCGGGCCCGCCAGGATGATGCGGCCCGCTGGAACGCCTCCGCGTCACGCCAGATGGGTGACACGCTGCCGATGCTCAACCCACCGCACCACACCCGGGTGCGGCGCTCGTTGGGCAACGTTTTCGACCGTAAATCCCTGGCCGACATGAAGAGTTCGGTCGAGCAGACGACGGGCCGGCTGCTCGACCGTTTCGAAGAAGAACTCGCGTATGGCCCGGCCGATTTCTGTGCCCTGGTCAGTGAAGAACTTCCGGTGATCACCATCGGCGAATGGCTGAAGATTCCGCCCGCCGACTATGGGCTTCTGCGTTCGCTCACCCATGACCAGGTGTACACCCAGGAATTGTTCCCGACGCCGAGTCAGCTCGCGCTCTCCGATGAATCGACTCGTCAATTGCGGCAGTATTTCACTGCCTTGGTGAGCGAACGAAGGCGAAAACCGGGCAATGATCCGGTCTCGTCATGGCTGCGCGTCTGGGACGCACAGGAGCCCGACCGGGAAGCCGCCGACGAGGCCGTCTACGCCCTCACGCTGTTCATGGTCCTGGCGGCACTGGAGACGACCGCGCATGTCCTGTCCAGCGCGGTCCGGCTGCTTCTGGAGCACCCCCGCCAGCTGAACTGGCTGCGGGTCCACCCCGAGCTGATACCGGGCGCGGTCGACGAGGTGCTCCGCTACGACGCCCCGATCCACATGATCAGCCGGGTGGCTCCCGAGGACACCGAACTCGGCGGGGTGACCGTCCGCAAGAACGAGATGGTGCAGCTCATGGTCGGCGCCGCCCATCACGACCCGAACCACTTCGCCGCCCCGGAGGACTTCGACATCCGCCGTGGGGCGTCCCATCTCGGCTTCGGCGGGGGCATTCACTTCTGCCTGGGCAACGCGCTGGCCCGTATGGAGGCGGACTGCCTGCTCACTGGGCTGCTGGAGCGGCTGCCGGGGCTGCGGATCAGCGCCCCGCCCGTCTGGGAGCCCCGTGTGGCCTTCCGCCGCCTGATCACCCTTCCGGTCGTCCGTGTCTGACCGGCACGGGTCTCCCGCACAGCGGAACAACGAATCAAGGAACCCCATGATCCACGACTTCAAGTCCCTCCTCGTGACACAGGAAGGGCCCGTCCTCACGGTGCAGTTGAACAGCCCCGAGACGGGAAACGCCCTCTGCGGTGAGATGCTCGACGAGCTTCTCACCGTACTGGGCGGCCTGGACGACGACTCCGGGATCAGGGTCCTGGTCTTCTCCGGCGCGGGCGAGGACTTCTGTCTGGGGGGTGCCCGCGCGGAATTTCCCGCTCTGCTCGCCGAGGACCCCAGTGGAGTGGGGCTGCGCGCCCTCGGCAACAAGGCGCGCCGGGTGTGCGACGCCCTGGCGAGCACCGACGCGGTGACCATCGCGCGGCTGCACGGCGGGGTGGTCGGGGCCGGTGTGGGGCTGGCGGTCTTCTGCGATCTGCGGGTCGGTGCGGACAACTGCCGCTTCCGGCTGCCGGAACTGGGGCTGGGGGTGCCGCCCGCGTGGGGCGGGATCATGCCGCGGCTGCTGCACGAGGTGGGTGCGGCGAGGATCCGTGAGCTGATATTGACCGCCGAAAACTTCGACGCCACCACCGCACAGGAGCTGTCCATCCTGCACAAGGTCGTCCCGGAGGAGCGGCTCGACCCTGCCGTCACGCAGTGGATCAAGCCACTGGTCCGGCGTTCCCCCTCGGCGCTGCGGACCGCGAAGCTGATGCTGAACGCCTACGCCAACGCCAACCGCCTCGCGGACGCCACCCTGTTCGATGCCGAGCTGCTGTCCTCCGCGCTGACCGTCGCCGCCACCACCCGGCGCTGAAGCCGCCGGCCGCGGCGCGGGCCCGTCCCATGGCCCCCGCCCCGGCGGGCCGCCCCCCCGCGGTCCGGGGCCGCCGGCAGCCCCGGCGGCCGGCGCCGGCCGCGGGGCCCCCCCACCCGCCCCGGGCCCCACACCTTTTGCGTTCCGGCGCTGCTGCCCCGCGCGCGGCCCGGCCCCCCCCCCCCCGGGCGCCCTCCCCCCGGGCCGGGGCGGGGGCCCGACCAAGGGCCCGCGCCGCGGCGGCCGGCCCCCGCGCTGTCCGGGCCGGCCGGATCCCGCGCCGGCCGACTCAGTCCTCGGCGCCCGCGACCGCTTCCCGGTGCTCTGCCGCCAACTCCAGATACATGACCGCATTGAGCTTGATGGTCTCGCGCTCCTCGTCGGTCAGCTGCCGCTTGACCTTCGCCGGAACCCCGGCGACCAGCGAACCGGGCGGGACCTGCATGCCCTGGGGGACCAGCGCCTGCGCGGCGACCAGTGAGCCGGCGCCGATGTGTGCGCCGTTCAGCACCGTGGCACCCATGCCGATCAGGACATCGTCCTCGACGGTGCAGCCGTGCAGCACCGCGTTGTGTCCGACCGAGACCCGCGCGCCGACGGTCACCGGGAAGCCGGGATCCACATGGACCGTGCAGTTGTCCTGGACGTTGCTGTCGGCGCCGAGCACGATCGGGCCGCAGTCCGCCCGCAGCACCGTGTGGTACCAGACGCTGCTGCCCGGAGCCATCGTGACCTCGCCGAGCACGACGGACGTCGGGGCGGTGAACGCCTTCTGATCGATCTTCGGCTCCTTGCCGCCCACCGGTGAAATCAACGCCCGTGCCGTCATCCTGGACCTCCTCGTCGTTCCGCGTCGCGGAGACAGCACCGTAGACGACGGGTGCGGTGCCGGGCGGTGCCGGGAGCCGGTGGGGCGAAGATCACAGCCCGTGGCGGGGCCGTCCGGCCGCGGGCTGAGTACGGTGTGCGAGTGCCGATAAACCAGAACGTGTTCTCGTCTGTCGCGGCCTGGCGGCGCCGGGCCGTGTCGCGCGCCGTCCACCGTGGCGCGCGCTGGGTGCGCGAGGCCGCGGCCGTGACGGCCGAGCGCCCGGGCCCGTACCGCTTCCGCCGGATCGGCACCGGCACCCGGCTCGCCTACCCGCAGGGCACCGTCTTCGGCGACCCGTGGATCGAGCTCGGTGACCACTGCATCATCGCCCAGGACGTGACGCTGACGGCGGGCATGATGCCGGACCTCGATCTCGGTGCGGAGCCGATCCTCACGCTGGGAAACGGTGTGGTGCTGGGCCGCGGAAGCCATGTGATCGCCGATGTCCGGCTGACGATCGGCGATGACTGCTTCTTCGGCCCCGGCGTCTATGTCACCACCACCAACCACAGTTATGACGACCCCGAGGTGCCGGTGGGCAAACAGTGGCCGCGCAGCGAACCGGTCGCCATCGGCCCCGGCAGCTGGATCGGAACCGGTGCGGTCATCCTGCCCGGGGCGCGGCTGGGCCGGAATGTGGTGGTCGCGGCCGGTGCGGTGGTCCGGGGCGAGGTCCCCGATCACGCGGTGGTCGCCGGGGCGCCCGCCCGGATCGTCCGCCGCTGGGACCCCCGGCAGGGCTGGCAGCCGCCGCTGCGCACACCGGCGCCGGTGCCGATCCCCGAGGGCGTCACCCCGGAGCAGCTGGTCGCGCTGGAGGAGTGGCAGGCGGCGGAGGCCGGCGAGGCGTACGAGACGTCCTGACCCGGCGTCAGGTGTGGTGGGCCGCAGGCGGCCCCGCCGCGGTCAGCCGCCGGAGGCGAGCAGGGCCGAGCCGACCAGCGCGAGGGAGGCGCCGGCCGTCTGGATCGCCCGCAGCCGCTCCTTGAGGATGCCGAGCGCGGCGAGTGTGGTGACGACCGGGTAGAGGGAGGCGAGCACCGCCGCCATGGTGACCGGTCCGCTCTGGGCGGCGAGGGCGTAGGTGCCGTTCGCGGCGACATCGGCGATACCGACGAAGCCGAGGGCGGGCAGCGCGTCCCGGAGGGCCGGCAGCCCGCCCTCGGGCAGGGCCGGGGTACCGCGCCGCACCGACGCGTACAGCGCGACGCCGCCGACCGCGACATTGCACAGCCGCTGCACGAACAGGGCGAGGAAGAGCCCGGTCACGGTCGTCGACGCCTCCGAGATCAGCGCCATCACCGCGCCGAAGCCGAGCGCCGAGATCACCGTCAGGGTGATCGTCCGGCCGGCCACGGAGGCACCGCTGATCCGCGGGCCGCCGGCCAGCACGACACCCACCACGGCCACCAGCATGCCCGTGACCTGGAGCAGGCCCGGCCGCTCACCCGCCACGATCCCGACGCCGAGCGGGACGAGCACGGTGCCGAACGAGGCGAGCGGGGAGACCACGCCCATCGGGCCGAGCGCCAGCGCGCGGTAGAAGCAGAGCATGGCGGCGGGGCCGACGACGCCCGCGCCGACCGCGAACCACAGCTGCGGTCCGGCCTCCCGCCAGCCGCCGGTGGCCAGCACGATGGCGCCCAGCGCGACGGCGGCCAGGGCCTGGGAGACCACCACTACGGTCAGCGCCTGGAGCCGACGGGTGAGCAGTCCGCCGCCGAAGTCGGCGAGCCCCCACAGAAGGCTGGTGGCCAGGGCGAAGACCGCTGTCATGGTGAAACCTCGCAGTACAGTGAACCGGACGCTGAAGTACACCACACCGTAGTGCAACAGAATGCACTCGGGTATCGAATATATTGGCCTCGACTTGGACGGACCGTGACGGATCTCGACCAGCTCACCCAGTCGCTCGCCCGCAACCTCAAACACTGGCGCGCCGAGCGCGGCTTCACCCTCGATGCGCTGGCGGCCCGCGCCGGTGTCAGCCGCGGCATGATCATCCAGATTGAGCAGGCCCGTACGAACCCCAGCGTGGGGACCACCGTCAAGATCGCCGACGCGCTCGGCGTCAGCATCACCACGCTCCTCGACTACGAACAGGGCCCGCAGGTACGCATCGTGGCGCCGAAGGAGGCGGTCCGGCTGTGGTCCACCGAAGCCGGGAGCTCCACCACGCTCCTCGTGGGCGCGGAGGCACCCGGACCGTTCGAACTGTGGGACTGGCGGCTGATGCCCGGCGACAGCAGCGGCTCCGATCCGCATCCGCCCGGCACCGTCGAACTGCTGCATGTCCGGGCCGGCACGCTGACGCTGGTCGTGGACGGCGAGGAGCACGCGGTGCCCGCCGGTGCCTCGGCGACCTTCGAGGCCAAGGTCGCGCACGGCTACCGCAACGACGGTACGGAACCGGTCGAGATGACCATGTCGGTGATCATCCCGCCCGTCCGCTGAGACGGCCCGACGGCCGGGCCGTCCCGGCTGTTAGCTTGGCGGGCATGCCCGTGCCGATGGATGCATTTGACGATGTCCGGCCCGCCGTCGAGCGACTGGACCTGCTGCCCGAGCCGGTGGCCGCCGCGATCCGTGCCTGGGGCGGCTCCGTGCCCGTCGAGGAGCTGCGCCACGTCGACACGGATCCGGCGATCGCGGACACCGCACTGCTCGTCGAGCGCTACGGCCCCTGGCTCCTGGAACAGTCGGCGAACTGCGTGGTGGTGGCCGGCAAGCGCGGCGGCGAAACCACCCTGGCCGCCTGTGTCGTCCTCTCGCACACCCGCGTCGACGTCAACGGAGTGGTGCGCCGTCAACTGGGCGCACGCAAGGCGTCGTTCGCGCCGATGGACAGGGCGGTCGGCGACAGCGGGATGGAGTACGGCGGGATCACCCCGATCGGCCTGCCCACCGACTGGCCGCTGCTCGTGGACGCCGCCGTCATCGACACCCCCTACACCCTGATCGGCAGCGGCAGCCGCCGCGGCAAACTCATCGTCCCCGGCAAGGCCCTGGCCGAACTGCCGGGCGCGACGGTGTTGGACGGCCTGGGCGTCGCCTGAGGGCTGCGCGCCCGGCCGGTCGCTTGCGTGCGCGGACTACAGCGGTACCGGTCGGCCGTCCTCCCACAGCGCTGTCACATGGCCGGCGAACCGGTCGTACAGCCCGTCGTCCTCCAGTCGGCGGAGGTGGAGCATGGGGGACTCGTCGCCGAGCAACGAGGCGATGTGCGGGGTCACAAGCATCTGATCATCGAATTGGAAGACGGACAGCGCGATGTGCTGATCGCTGAATCGCGCTTCGATCCCACGGGTCTCGCCCATCTTTCCCAGGGCATCCAGCGTGATCTTGATGCGTGTGCTGACCGTGAGGGGGACGCCCTCCACTTCTTCCCGCTTGCGCGTGACGTCCGACTCCGGATCGCCGATCAGGAAGCGGATCCGGACGCCGGCGTCGGCCTTGGCCTTCAGCCGCGCCCCTAGACGGGGGTGCTGCTGCCACAGGAAGTAATTGGTATAGCCGGCGAACGCCAGATTCTGGGATGCTCCGTCGATGAGCGACGCCCACAGTGACGTGGGGGCGGCGCTGCGAAATGGGTAGGCCGCGATGATCTCGCGGTCGTGCCCCGTCTTGACGTGAGAACGCACCGACTTGGGCCACAGAGCCATGGGGGCTACTCCTAGCGCGCGGCCGACGTCCGCCTGGGTGGATTCGCGGGGAGCCCGGTCAGGGTTGCTCAGCCATCGTTCTACGGTCTTGTGTTCAACCCCGACCATTGTGCTAGCTGTCGGGGCCTCGACGCCGGCAGTCGCCATAGAACTGCCTACGCATGATCCCAACTGCCGCGACTGCACAGCGTGGGTGAAGGTGCGGGACGAGGCGCGCGAACGCCAGGACTACGCGGCAGCTGCGATCGCATCAACGGAGCTACTGCTCCACAACCGGAAAGAGACGTCTGGCGGCGGACCCACCAGACCCCGGTGAGGTCATGACCGGGGCGCTCCCCGCGCCGGGCCAGCACCCGTCGCTTTGCTAAAGGCCGGCGTACCCGGGACGCGCCTGAAGACTTCGTCCACCACTACCCCGGCTACGCCCCGGACAACTACGACCCGCTGATCTTGGTGCGCACGCAGGACGCCATCCGTATCGCCGGGTACGACGTCGACGCGGAGCTGTGGGGAGCCCCGACGGGTGACCAACTCATCGCCGTCTCGGCGAAGTGTCAGCACTCGCCGTCGGACACCGGTCCCATCAAACCCATGCCGACGCCCCGCCCGCCGTGCCGGGACAAGCCGTAACCGACGTCTGCCACACTCGGTGCGTCGATTGGAGCCCCCATGGCTGAGTTGATCAATTCGCGGTACGCCGCCCTCGTGGCTGCCTACCGTGAGACTCAGGTGGAGGAGCAGGAGGAGACGCCCCCTGCACGGGGCTTCATCCTCCCTGATGCTGAGCCCAGGCCCGAGTAACGCAGCGCACCCTCGAAGCCCCGTTCGCGAGCCACGCGGACGGGGCTTTTCAGGCCCGGTGCATTCAGCCCGCCCGCTCAGCCCAGACGCGGCAGTTCGATCGCCGGGCAGCGGTCCATCACCATGGCGAGGCCCGAGTCGCGCACCCGGTCCCAGGCCGCCTCGTCGACCACGCCGAGCTGGAACCAGACGGCCTTCGCGCCGATCGTGACGGCCTCATCGGCGACCGGGCCGGCCAGCTCGCTGTTGACGAAGACATCGACCACGTCGACCGGGAAGGGGATGGCGGAGAGCGAGGGGTAGCCCTGCTCGCCATGGACGCGCTCGGCCTTCGGATGCACGGGCACGATCCGCTTCCCGTAGCGCTGGAGCACCTCGGCGACGCCGTGTGCCGGGCGCTGCTCGTTGTTGGACAGGCCCACGACCGCCCAGGTGTCGCCGAGCTCGGTCAGGATTCTGCGGATCGTGCTGGGGTCGCCGTACACGCACTGCCTCCTGCGAATGGAAGGGTCCTGTGCCGCTCAACGGTCGGCGTGACCAGGAGATTCCCGTCGCGGAGGGCGACCACTCCGCGGAGTGACGGCAGCCGGTGCGCGCCGCACGGCAGACGCCCCGCCCGAAGGGGAAGACGGGCGGGGCGGGTCTCTGCGCGGTGGTTCAGTTCGCGCCGCGGGCCATTCCGCTGCCGGCCATCCCGGCCCCCACCACGGTGCTGCCCTTCGCGGCACGGGCCGGTTTGCCGATCCCCCGGCCGCTGCCGACCGGCTCGGCCCCGCCGGCCCCGGTCCCCGGTCGCGGCGCCACGGGCGCGGCCGGCTCCCGGGCCTCCGTCCCGGACACCCCGGCCAGCGCCGCGCGCAGCTCCTCGGTGTCCACCAGCATGCTCACCGGCCCGGTCGGGTTGAGGTACAGGGCATGCCCCGGCGGCAGCTGCTCGACGAGGTCGGCCACCGGCCGCCGGTCGTACATCAGCCGGCCCACCGATTCGAGGTAGCTCTGCGAGCTGTAGACGGGGATCACGGGGGTGCCCTCGGGCGAGGCGGCGGCCAGGGGCGTACCGGTCGCGGTCACCAGGACGGAGACCTCCGCGCGCGCCAGCGCCTCCGTGACGTCCTGCCCCGGTCCGTAGCCGGTCGCGGCGAGCTGAAGTGCGCCGTCGACCGCGTCCGTCGGCTCGGACCAGTCCAGCATCTGCGGCGACGGCCGGTACTCCGGATTGTCCCGCCACTCCTCGATCTCGCCCGTCGGACCCGACCGCCACTGGCCGATCAGCGCCCAGAGCGGTGGCGGCCCCTCTCCCCGCCAGGTCAGATCCACCATGGCCAGCCAGTGGTCGGGCGCCGTGCGTGCCGCCTCGATGACCTCCGGCGGGGGCTCGGGCATCTCCTCGCCCGTCACCGGAACGCCCGCCGTCATCGCCGACTGTGTGCTCTCTTCCATGCAGCCCTCCGCAAACCGGCCGTTCCTACCTGTACGAGCGGGGCCCCGGAAACACGAGGCTCTCGCACCGCCCTCACAGTGCCCACGGGCAGCGCGGACGTCTCCCCGACGCACCGTGCGGACGGGGCGGGTACGCCGCGTGGCCGTGCGCACTGCGCCCGGACGGCGGACCCCCGCGCCCTTACGGCGGACACCCCCGCGCGGCGCGGACCACCGGGACCGGCCGGTGCCCGGCTGTCAGAGGGGCCGCATAGGCTGGTCCGATGCAGGAGCAGTACCGCACGCTCGCGCGCGAGGGTGTCCACGAGATCGAGATCAACAAGTCCCGCTTCCTCTGCGCGCTCGCGCCCGTCGCGACCGAGACCGAGGCCCAGGACTTCATCGCGCGCATCCGCAAGGAGCACCCCACCGCCCGCCACCACTGCTTCGCCTACGTCCTGGGCGCCGACGGCGGCATCCAGAAGGCGAGCGATGACGGCGAGCCGGGCGGTACGGCGGGCGTGCCGATGCTTCAGATGCTGGTGCGCCGCGAGGTCCGTTACGTCGTCGCCGTCGTCACCCGCTACTTCGGCGGGGTCAAGCTCGGCGCCGGCGGCCTCATCCGCGCCTACGGGGGCGTCGTCGGCGAGGCGCTCGACACGCTGGGCACGGTCACCCGGCAGCGCTTCCGGCTGGTGACGGTCACCGTCGACCACCAGCGGGCCGGCCGGGTGGAGAACGACCTGCGGACCACGGGGCGGGCGGTGCGTGAGGTGACGTACGGGGCGGAGGTACGCATCGAGATCGGGCTGCCGGAGGCCGATCTGGACGCCTTCCGCGCCTGGCTCGCGGACACCACGGCCGGCACGGCGCGGCTGGAACTGGGAGGCGAGGCTTACGGGGAGCTCTGACTGGGCGGGTTCGGCGCGCGGTTGTCGTGGACGGAGGCCGGGTGCGTCGCTGCCCGGGGCCGGCGACAGCTCCAGGTCCCTCTGCGGCAGGCGTTCCGGTACCGCACCGGCGAGCTGATGCCCTTTCTGTTCCCTTGAACGGTCTTGCATCCGCGGACACCTGCACCAGCCACGGATGCAAGAATGAGGCCCGCAAGGAACGGGGTGCGGACAGTGGCCGCCGTGGTGGGAGCCGGTTGCCGGACTGTGCTGGTCGGGCGCTGGTTCGTGGGCTCTCGGAGGGGAAATATGCAGGTCGGAGTGGCTGGGTGAGATTTCTGCACACCTCCGACTGGCATCTCGGACGGTCCTTTCACCGGGTGAATCTGCTCTCCGCCCAGCGCGCGTTCCTCGATCATCTCGTCGAGACGGTGCGCGCCCGGGAGATCGACGCGGTGCTGGTCGCGGGCGATGTCTACGACCGTGCCGTGCCGCCGCTCGCCGCCGTCGAGCTGTTCGACGACGCCCTGCACCGGCTCGCCGGGCTCGGTGTCCCGACGGTGATGATCTCCGGCAACCATGACTCGGCCCGTCGGCTGGGCGTCGGCTCCGGGCTGATGGAGCGGGCCGGCATCCACCTGCGGACCGACCCGGCCGACTGCGGCACCCCCGTGCTGCTCGCCGATGCCCATGGTCCGGTGGCGCTCTACGGGCTGCCGTATCTCGAACCCGCCATGGTCCGCGACACCCTCGGGGCGCGGCGGGCCGACCATGCGGAGGTGCTCGGCGCGGCCATGGAGCGGGTACGGGCCGATCTCGCCGGGCGGCCCGCGGGGACGCGCTCCGTGGTGCTGGCGCATGCCTTCGTCACCGGCGGCGCGGTCAGCGACAGCGAGCGCGATATCACCGTCGGCGGGGTCGCCTCGGTCCCCGTGGCCGTCTTCGACGGGGTGGACTACGTCGCCCTCGGGCATCTGCACGGCTGTCAGACGCTCACCGAGCGGGTCCGCTACTCCGGATCTCCGCTCGCCTACTCCTTCTCCGAGGCCGAGCACCGCAAGTCGTCATGGATCGTCGATCTCGACGCGGACGGCGCCGTGCACGCGGAACGGGTGGACTGCCCGGTGCCGCGGCCGCTGGCCCGTATCCGCGGACGGCTGGAGCAGCTGCTGGAAGACCCCGGGCCGGCCCGGCACGAGGACTCCTGGGTCGAGGCGACCCTCACCGACACCGCCCGGCCCCATGAGCCCATGGCCCGTCTGGTCAAGCGCTTCCCGCACCTCGTCAGCCTGGTCTTCGACCCCGACGACGGGCCCACCCGCTCGCTGGCGTCGTACGCGCAGCGGCTGCGCGGACGCAGCGACCAGGAGATCGCCGAGGATTTCGTGGAACACGTACGGTCCGGCCGTGCGGCCGATGAGCAGGAGCGGGCCGAACTGCGCTCGGCGATCGACGAGGTACGCGTCGGCGACATGGCGGCCGAGGTGGCGCGTTGAGGCTGCACCGGCTCTCGCTCACCGCCTTCGGGCCGTTCGGCGGCACCCAGACCATCGATTTCGACCGGCTGACACGGGACGGTCTCTTTCTGCTGCACGGCCCGACGGGCGCGGGCAAGACCTCGGTTCTGGACGCGGTGTGCTTCGCGCTGTACGGGTCGGTCCCGGGGGCGCGGCAGAGCGGCCAGGCGCTGCGCAGCGATCTGGCGGACCCGCTGACGCTCACCGAGGTCGTTCTCGAACTGACCGTGGGCGAACGGCGGTTGGAGATCACCCGGCTGCCCGAGCAGCCACGCCCCAAGAAGCGGGGCAGCGGCACGACGAAGGAGAAGGCACAGAGCAGGCTGCGGGAGTTCGTGCCGGCCGGGGGCGGGGGACCTGCGGACGGCGACGGGCCGGAGAGCGGCGACGGGCCGGGGGCCGGCGGGCACTGGAAGGCGCTGAGCCGCTCGCACCAGGAGATCGGTGAGGAGATCGGCCAGCTGCTCGGTATGAGCAAGGAGCAGTTCTGCCAGGTGGTGCTGCTGCCGCAGGGCGACTTCGCGCGCTTTCTGCGGGCCGACGCCGAGGCGCGCGCCCGGCTGCTGGGGCGGCTCTTCGACACCCGGCGGTTCGCCGCGCTCGAAGAGCAGTTGACCGCGCGCCGCAGGGTCGCCGCGGACACCGTCACCGCCGGCGACGAACGGCTGCTGGCGCTGGCGCACCGGATGGCACAGGCGGCCGGGGAGAGCGCCGACCTCACCGATCCGTCGGTCCCGGCGCCGGACCGGGCCGGGTCGGCGCCGCAGGGCGCACCGTCGCGCGGACGCACCACGGCGGCCGGTGGGCGCGGGCGTGCGACGGCCGCGACGGCCACGAAGCGGGCGACCGTACCGGGGCAGGCCGGGGCCGTGGAGCCCGGCGCACCGGCCGCATCGGCCCGTAGTGGCGCCGCGGAGGACCCCGCCGCACCGGGCCCCGGCGAGCCGGGCTTCGCGGACGCGGTGCTGGTCCGGGCGGCGGTGGCCCGGGTGAGCGCACGGGAACGGCTGACGGTCGCGGCCTCCGGGCTGCACACCGCCGAGGCCGCCGAGCGGACGGCGGCCGCGCGCTGGGAGGAGTCCCGTGAACGCGACCGGCTCCAGCAGCGGTACGCGGACGCCCGGCGCCGGGCCGCCCGGCTGGAGGCTCATGCCGAGGAGCGAGCCCGTACCCGCGAGCGGCTGGAGCAGGCCCGTGCGGCCGCGGAGGTCGCGCCCGCGCTCGCCCTGCGCGACGCCGCCTGGCGTGAGCTGGACGCCGCACAGCGCGCCGAGCGACAGCACCGCAGCCCGCTGCCGCTGGACCTCGTCGATGCGGAGAGCGAGCGACTCGCCGCGCTGGAAAGGGAGTTGCGGGAGGATCTGGGGTCGCTGGGCGCGGCCCGGCGGGCCGAGCGGCGGGCCGCCGACATCGGCCGGGAACGCGCGGCACTGGACCGCGAGGCGCGCGCCGACGAGCAGACGCTGCTGGACGCCGCCGAATGGCTCGCCGCGTGGGACGACGGCCGGCGCGCCCACCAGCAGCGCATCGAGACGGCGCAGGACGCCGCCACCCGGGCCGAACAGCTCGGCGCCCGTATCGAACCGGCCGCCGAACGCTGGGAAGCGGCCCGCCGCCGCGACCGGCTCAGCGATGAGGTGCGATCGGCGGAAGCGGAGCTGCTCACCGCCAGGGAGCGGTCCGCGGCGGCCCACGAGCACTGGCTCGACCTCAAGGACCGGAGGCTGCGCGGGATCGCCGCCGAGCTCGCGGACGGCCTCCGTGACGGCGAGTCCTGCGCGGTGTGCGGCGCGACCGAGCACCCCCGGCCGGCGCGGGCCGGTGCGGGCCATGTCGACCGGGCGGCCGAGGAAGCCGCGCTGGCCGCGCACCGGCGGACCGAGGAGGCTCGGGGGCAGGCGGAGTCCCGCTGCCAGTCGGCCAAGGAGGCACTGGCCGCCGCGGCCGCCACGGCCGGCGATGCTTCGGCCGGTGAACTCGCGGCGCAGGTCGAGGAGTTGCGCGCCGACTTCGCCCACGCCCATGCGCAGGGGGCCGACCTCCACGCCGCCCGCGAGGCGCTCGGGCGCGCGGAGCGGGAGTACGAACGGCGGCGCGCCGAGCAGCAGCAGGCCGAGCGCCGGGCCGCTGCCCGTACTTCCCACCGGGAGGCGCTGGACCGCGAACAGGCCGCCCTGGAAGAGGAGCTGACCCGGGCGCGCGGCGACAGTCCGAGCGTCGCCGACCGGGCCGCCCGGCTGGAGCGGCAGGTGACCCTGCTCGCCGCGGCGGCGGAGGCGTCCCGTACGGCAGGCTCCTGCGCCCAGCGACTCAAGGAGGCCGACGCCGGACTGTCCGACGCCGCCTACCGCGCCGGGTTCGACTCCCCGCAGGCCGCCGCGGAGGCGCTGCTCCAGGACGACGCCTGGCGGGCCCTCCAGCGACGGCTCGATGAGTGGCAGGCCGAATCCGCCGCCGTGGAGGCCGAGTTGGCCGATCCGGAAGCCGCGGCCGCGGCGGCGCTGCCGCCCGCCGACCCGGCCGCCGCACAATCCGCGCACCAGGCCGCGGCCGCCCGGCTGCGCACCGCTTCGACCACGCATGCCGCGGCCCGGGAACGCTGCGCCGAGCTCGACCGGCTGTCCGCCCGCGCCGAGGCCGACGCCCGCGCGCTGGCCCCGCTGCGCGCCGCCCACGACCGCATCGCCCGCCTCGCCGGACTCGCCGCGGGCACGTCCAGCGAGAACGGGCGGCGGATGCGCCTGGAGTCGTATGTGCTCGCCGCCCGGCTCGAACAGGTCGCGGCGGCCGCCAGTGCCCGGCTGCACCGGATGTCCGCCGGCCGCTACACCCTCGTCCACTCCGACGAACGGGCCGGTGGCGCCCGGCGCTCCGGCCTGGGGCTGCATGTCATCGACGCCTGGACCGGTCATGAGCGGGACACCTCCAGTCTCTCCGGCGGCGAGACCTTCTTCGCCTCGCTCGCGCTGGCGCTCGGCCTCGCCGATGTCGTCACCGACGAGGCGGGCGGCACGCGACTGGACACCCTCTTCATCGACGAGGGCTTCGGCAGCCTGGACGAACAGACCCTGGACGAGGTGCTGGACGTACTGGACTCGCTGCGCGAACGGGACCGCAGCGTCGGCATCGTCAGCCATGTCGCCGACCTCAAGGCGCGGATCCCCGCCCAGCTGGAGGTCGTCAAGGACCGGTCGGGCTCGACGGTCCGGCATCGCGTACGGAGCTGAGTCGGGGGCCGTGCCGGGCCGCCCGTCACGGGCCGCAGGTCACCGGCTGACCGGGCGGCGGGGGAGCGGCGAGGAGTAGACGACGCTGGTGGTCACGGCGCCGAGCGCGCCGATCCGGCCGGAGACCTCCTCCAGGTGCCTCATGGTCCGGGCGGCGACCTTGATGACGAAGCAGTCGTCGCCGGTGACGTGGTGGGCCTCCAGGATCTCCGGCGTCGTCTCCAGCAGCTCGTGGAACGGCTGGTCGTTGCCGTCGGTGTACCGCAGCCGGACGAAGGCCGGTACCGGCAGCCCGAGGCGCTCCAGGTCGATCACCGCCGCATAGCCCGAGATCACCCCGGCCTCCTCCAGCCGGCGGACCCGCTCGGTGACCGCGCTGGCGGACATGTTCACGGCGCGCGCCAGCTCGGCGTAGCCCGCGCGGCCGTTCTGCTGGAGTACGTCGAGAACGCGCCAGTCGGTGGCGTCGGGGGAATAACCGGTCATCCGCGCTGTCCAGCAGGGGAATTACCGGCGGAGCAAGGGTGCTGCCGGTGATATCCACTTTTCGGGCCGGTGCCGGAGGTGCGTGAACGGCCATGATCACGCCGTCGCCGTCGCCGTCGCCGTCGCCGTCGCCGTCGCCGTCGCCGTCGCCCGTGGGCGCCGGCCCCGAAAAGCGGGTGACGCCCCGGCCGGCGGCGGCGAGGGTGGGGTGTCATGACCTACGACAAGAGCAGCTCCGCCGCAGGGCTCCGGCCCGCCACGGGGGCCGAGGCGCCGCGCCGCGACCCGTTGCCGCTTCTCGGCCGTACCGCCCTGGTCACCGGAGCGAGCCGGCGCCGGGGCATCGGTTATGCCGTCGCCCGGCGGCTGGCCGCCTACGGGGCCGGCGTCTATCTGCACCATCATGTGCCGCACGACGCCGGCCAGCCGTGGGGAGCGGACCCGGGCGGCCCGGACGCGGTCGCCGACGGGGTACGCGAACTCGCCGCCCCCGGCGCGGTGGTGGCCCACGGGCCGGCCGATCTGTCACATCCCGACGCCCCCGCCCGCCTGCTCGACACCGCCGCCGAGGCGCTCGGTGGCCGGCTGGACATCCTCGTCGCCAATCACGCCCTCAGCGGCAGCGACGGCCCTCTCGACGCCCTCGACGCGGCGATGCTCGACGCCCACTGGGCGGTCAACACCCGCTCGGTGATCCTGCTCGCGCAGGCTTATGCCCGCCGGCGCCCCGCGGGGCTGCCGGGCGGGCGGATCGTGCTGATGACCTCGGGCCAGGACCTCGGTGACGGGATGCCGGAAGAGATCGCCTACGGTCTGGCCAAGGGGGCGCTGGCCTCGGCGACCCGCAGCCTGGCCAGCACGTTCGCCGCTCTCGGAGTCACCGTGAACACCGTCAACCCGGGCCCCGTGGACACCGGTTACGCGGTCGGTGAGCTCCGTGAGCGGGTCGCCGGGTGCTTCCCCGGCGGGCAGTGGGGCACGCCCGACGACCCGGCCCGTTTGATCGCCTGGCTGACGACCGACGAGGCGGGCTGGATCACCGGTCAGGTCATCAACTCCGAGGGCGGCTTCCGGCGCTGACCCCGGGGGCGGCGCCGCCATCCCGCCGGTTCCGTCCCGCTGTGATGCCGCGGCCGGCCCGCCGAACGGGGCGGCGGCCCGGCCACCACAGGCAGGCCCGGCCACCACAGGCAGGCCCGGCCACCACAGGCAGGCCCGGCCGCCGCCCCCAAGAGACCTGGTCAGAGTGCCGACAGCTCGCTCAGCAGATCGTCCAGGCCCAGCGAACCCTGCGACAGCGCCGCCATGTGCCATGCCTTGAGGTCGAAGTCCGCGCCGTGCCGGGCGCGGGCCGCCTCCCGGCCTTGCAGCCACACCCGCTCGCCGAGCTTGTAGCCGATGGCCTGGCCGGCCATGCCCTGATAGCGGATGATCTCGCTCTCGACGAAGTCGGCCGGGCGGCTGCTGTGCAGGGCGAAGAACTCGTGCGCCAGCTGCGGCGTCCAGCGCTCACCCGGGTGGAAGGGCGAGTCCGCGGGGATCTCCAGCTCCAGATGCATCCCGATGTCGATGATGACCCGGACGGCCCGCATCATCTGCGCGTCCAGGTAGCCCAGACGGCGTTCGGCGCTGGTCAGGAAGCCCAGTTCGTCCATGAGCCGCTCGGCGTACAGCGCCCAGCCCTCGGCGTTGGCGCTGACGATGCCCACCGTCGTCTGGTAGCGCGAGAGCTGGTCGGCGACATGGGCCCACTGCGCCAGCTGGAGATGATGGCCGGGCACGCCCTCGTGGTACCAGGTGGAGACCAGGTCGTACGCCGGGAAGCGGGTCTCGCCCATCGTCGGCAGCCAGGTCCGGCCGGGCCGGGAGAAGTCCAGCGACGGCTGGGTGTAATACGGGGCGGCGGCGCCACCGGGCGGGGCGATCCGGGACTCGACCCGGCGCACCCGCTCCGCCAGCTCGAAGTGGGTGCCGTCGAGCGCGTCGATCGCCTCGTCCATGAGCGACTGGAGCCACTGGCGGGTCTCCTCGACGCCCTCGACCGCCTCACCGTGCTCATCGCACCAGGCCAGCGCCTCCCAGGGCGTCTTCGCGCCGGGCAGCACCCGCTCGGCCTCGGTCTCCATCTCGGCCAGCAGCCGGTGGAACTCGGACCAGCCGTACGCATACGCCTCGTCCGCGTCGACGTCGGCGCCGTTGAAGTAGCGCGCGAGACGGGTGTAGCGCTCCCGGCCCACCACGTCCGGCGCGCCCTCGATGGCGGGGGCGTAAGTGTCGCGGAACCAGTCACGCAGCTCCACCAGCGCGCCGGTCGCCACCTCGGCGGCCTCGGTGAGCTCGCCGCGCAGCGCGTCCGGGCCCGCATCGGTGAACTCGGCGAACCAGCTGCGGTCCGTGCCGATCCACTCGTCCAACTGGCCGATGACGGTGCGGACCTGGACCGGTCCCGCGGGCAGGTTCTGCTTGCGGCCGGCGTCCAGCGCGGAGCGGTAGCCCTCCAGCGCGGCGGGTACGGCCCGCAGCCGCCGGCCGATCGCCGCCCAGTCCTCGTCGGTCTCGGCCGGGGTGACCGTGAGGACCTCACGGACGTGGTGCAGCGGTGAGCTGAGGTTGCTGACCGTGCGCAGGCCCTCGCCCGCCTCGTGGACCGCCAGTTCGGCGGTCAGCCGCTCGCGCAGCAGCCGGGCGCAGACCTGCTCGGCGGCGCTGTCCGCGCCCGGCCGGGCCTCGGCCTCGGTGAGCTTCTCCAGCGTCGTCCGGGCGAGCTGGGCCACTGCTTCCTGGCCCGTCGGAGAGAAGTCGGGGAGCTTGTCGGAGCTCTCGGCGACGCCGAGGAAGGTGCCGGTGATCGGGTCCAGGTCGACAAGGGCGTCGACATAGGCGTCGGCGACCTCGCGGGGCAGCGGGCCGCCCCCGGAAGTAGTGGTGTTGGGCATACGGCCATCCTCGTACGGATCGCCCCGCTGCGTCACCACCAAAAAGCTATACGTTGCTGTCGCTTTTCGGCGCCCTTGCCGGGTGCGGCGCCCTTGCCGGGTGCGGCGGCCGGCCGGGGGCGGCCACGCCCGGCCGGCTGGGGTCCGGTGTCCGGTGGGGCTCCCGGGGATTCAGCGGCGCCCGCTGCCGTCCGGGATGCGTACGGTCTCCCGCGGCTCCCGTGCGGCGGGCAGTCCCGTCGGACGGGCGGTGATCACCAGCGTGCCTTCCTCGATCTGGTAGTCGAGCGGCAGCCCGAGGCCGCGCATCGCGGCCACCATGCCGGTGTTCGATGCCTGGGTGATCGCGTACACGCTCTCGCAGCCGGTCTCGGCCGCCATCGTCACCAGCCGGCCCAGCAGCTCGGTGCCGATACCGCGCTGCTGCCAGGCGTCCTCGACCAGCAGCGCGACCTCGGTCTCGTCGCCGTCCCACAGCAGATGGCCGAGCGCCACCAGCCGGCCGGAGGCGGTCTCCACGGCCAGGGTGCGGCCGAAGCGCGGGCTGAGCAGATGGCCGAGATAGCGGTCCGCGTCGCCGACCGGGCCGTGGTAGCGCAGCCCCAGGGTCTTCGGGGAGCAGCGGTCGTGCATCTCCCGGGCCGCGGCCAGGTCGGAGGTGTCCGCGCGGCGGACCGTGATCTCGTTGCCCTCCGGCAGTGTCAGCACATCACGCCGCGGCGGCACCCGCTGGCCGAGCCGGGCGTCCAGATCGACCAGCGCCCGGACCCGGGCGAACTCGGTGGGGGTGAAGGGCAATTGCGGCCTTTCGATGGTCAGCGAGCCCCCGGAGGGGTCGCGGAACTTCATGCGGTGCTCCTCCAGCACGCCCTCCGTGGGGACCTGCTCGGCGAGCGGGTGCCCGTTCAGGGAGCGCGCGGGCACCGAATGGATCGTGCACCGCCCCAGCAACTGACGTAGTGCCAGGGGGAGTTCGGCGGAGTCCAGGGCCGTGCGGGTCGCCAGGCTCAGCATCCGGGTCGGCGCGTCGACGAGGTCGTGTGCGTCGGCCCGCTCCAGCCAGCTGTGCGTGCCGCCCGCGCCGGCGACCGTACGGGTGAGCTCGTCGGAGGTCAGTGCGGCGGGCGCGCGCAGCAGGAACTCGTCGACCGTGCCCTCGGAGAGCGGGTGGGTCTGGAGGCTGAGGATGTCCACCCGGCGGGCACCCAGCGCCGTGCACAGTGCGGCCAGGCTGCCCGGCTCGTCCCGGACCGTGGTCCGCATCCGCCACAGCACCGTCTCCTGGCCGCCGGCCCCCGGGGACCGGTCGGTGGAGGACGGCGCCGCGGCGCCGGTATCGGTCGGCGGCGGGGCGTTTTCATGGCGTCGTGACCACCAGAAGCGGAAGCCGGCCGTCGCGGCCGCGAGGAGGCCGGCCGGCCGGCGGGCGTCCCGGCGCCGGTGCGGGCTTTGGGCGGAAGGGGCAAAGGGTGCTTCAGTCATGCACACAAGCCTGCCGGACAGGTGTTGCCTGATCACCAACACCTTGTGTCCGACGGGTAAAAGACGCAATCGACGCATTGGCCCCTACTGCCCTACCCGTCCTGGTTGCAGCACCTTGCTGAACAGCACCTGGCCACCCTCCTGACGCAGCCGCACCGTCAGCTCCCCGCTGCCTCCGTCGATATCGACCTCGCCGAAGTACTGCGGACTCTCCGCGGGGGAGGTGTTGGCACGGTCCGGCGCCTTGATGAACGGTTGCTCGGGCCCGAAGGTTCCGTCCATCTTCAGCGCCTGGAACCCGCCCGCGTTGAGCGGCCCCGACACGAACTCCCAGAACGGCTCGAAATCCTTGAACGCGGCCCGCTCCGGCGCGTAGTGCTGCGCCGCGGTGTAGTGGACGTCCGTCGTGAGCCAGACGGTGCCGGTCACCCGGTCGTGCTTGATGTGCCGCAGCAGCTCGGCCAGCTGTAGCTCACGCCCCAGGGGAGCGCCCGGATCGCCCTGGGCCACCGCCTCGAAGTTCGTTCTGCCGTCCGGGACGACCAGCCCCAGCGGCATATCGGAGGCGATCACCTTCCACACCGCGCGGGACCGGGACAGCTCCCGCTTGAGCCAGCGCAGCTGCTCCGCGCCGAGGATGCCCTGCGCGTCGTCGGTCTGCCGGCCCGGAGAATTCGCGTTCCGGTAACGGCGCATGTCCAGCACGAACACATCGAGCAACGGGCCGTGGGACACCACGCGATACACCCGGCCACCCCCGTCGGGCCGCAGCGTACGGATCGGGAAATACTCGCTGAAGGCGCGCAGTGACCGCGCGGAGAGCACATCCGTGGACTTCTCCGTGTACCGGTCGTCGTCGAGCAGCTGCCCCGGGTACCAGTTGTTGTGCACCTCGTGGTCGTCCCACTGGGTGATCGTCGGCACCTGTGCGTTGAAGCGGCGCAGGTTTTCGTCCAGCAGGTTGTAGCGGAACGCGCCCCGGAACTCCGCGAGCGTCTCGGCGACCTTGGACTTCTCCTCGGTCGTCACATTCCGCCAGATCCGGCCGTCCGGCAGCGTGACCCGCTCGGGGATCGGATTGTCGGCGTAGATGTTGTCGCCGCTGCACAGGAAGAAGTCCGGGTTCCGGCGCCGCATGTCCTCGTAGATGCGGTAGCCGCCGCGGTCCGGATTGATGCCCCAGCCCTGCCCGGCCAGATCGCCCGACCAATGGAAGCGGAGGTCCGTGCGACGCCCCGTGGGCGCGGTGCGGAAGGTGCCGGAGACCGGCTCACCGGTGCGCCGCGGGTCGTCGGGGTCGGCGAGCAGCACCCGGTAGTGGACCTGCTCACCGGACGGCAGGCCGTGCAGCGAGGTCACGCCGGTGAAGTCGGTGTCCGGCCCGATCACCGGGCCGTGCCAGGACCGGGCATGACGGAACGACTCGGTCGCCGCGGTCTGCACCACCATCCGGGCCGGCCGGTCGGACCGCACCCACACCAGACCCGAGGAGGTGGTGACATCCCCGACCTGGACACCCCAGTCGGCGCTCGGCCGCCCGCTGCGCGCCTGCGCCGGCGCGGCACAGGAGAGCGCGGGCAGTGCCAGCGCCGCCGAACCCGCCGCGGCGCCGCGCAGCAGCGACCGCCGTCCGAAGCCGCTGCCGGATCCCTGCGCCATCTCCAACCTCCATGCCTCGACCGACCTCACTGCGCACCCTTTTCGTATCGCCGTCCGGTGCCATGCAGCCGAACGGACGGTGAACACCGGCCCGTTCGCGTTCACGGTGCACCGTTCCCCCGGCCGGCTTTGGGCCCTGCGACCGGCGGACCCGGGCCATGGTCGCAAGAGCACCGCCCGATCGCCAGGACGCTGCCGTGCTGCATACGGTCCCGATACGCGCCGCCGGAACGGGTGGCCCCCGGGGATCAGGGCACCACGGGCTCAGCCCACCGTGTCGAGGACGACCCGCGCCACCAGCGCCGGATCGTCGTTCATCGGCACATGCCCGCAGCCCGGGAGTCGTACGAGCCGGGCGCCCGGGATGGTGTGCTTGGCGCGTACGCCCTGGCGGGGGAGGAGCAGCCGGTCGCGGCTGCCCCAGGCGATCGTCACCGGTACGCCGGGCACATCGGCGGTGAACCGCACCTCCCGGCCGGCCGCCAGCGTCGGTGCGAAGCCCGGCGCCTCGCGCAGCGCCCGGGTCTCCGCCACGACGGCCTCGGCCGAGCGGCGGCCGGGGTGGGCATAGATGGTGCCGGTGAGCGAGGCGCGGCCGAGGGCGCTCCGGGCCAGCGACTCCACCACCGGCTGAGGCAGCGCCTGGGCGCCGGCGTACATCCCGCGCAGCACACCGAAGGCGTACCGCCGCTCGGCCGGGGTCCAGAAGCCCGCGGGCGAGAGCGCGGTGACCGACCGCACCGCGTTCGTGCGGCCCAGCTCCAGCGCGAGCAGCCCGCCCAGCGAGTTGCCCACCACATGCGGGCGCTCGACGCCGAGTTCGGTGAACGCCGCGGTGAGCAGCGGGACGACCGACGACAGATCGTACGAGGAGCCGCCGGGCAGCGCGGGAGAGGCGCCGAACCCCGGCAGATCGAGCGCGATGACCTCATGGGAGGCGGCGAGGATGTCGCACACCGGGCGCCATGCCTGGAGGTGGTGGCCGATGCCGTGCAGCAGGACGATGGGCTCGCCCGCGCCCTTGCGGTCGTAGGCGACCGTGAACGGCGGCCGGTCCGCGGGGGTGATACGGGCGAAGGAGACCGGGGCGGCCATGGGTGAACTCCTCTGGGGTGCGGGACTTGCGGTCGTGCGGGGCGTGCGCTGACACGATGCCAGCTGGGGCTACTGAGCGGTATGGGGCAGCCGGGGCCACGACGGGTGTGCTGCACACCACGCGCCCGCGGGCCCGCCCGCCACCGTTTCCGCTGGACAACGCCGGGGCGGCCGGGTGGGATGGAGCGGTGCTGAAGGATTCCGCCACCGAGGTCACCGACGTCTTCGAGGAACACCGCTCCGTACTCTTCGGGGTGGCCTACCGGATGCTCGGCCGGGTGGCCGACGCCGAGGACGTGGTGCAGGACGCCTGGCTGCGCTGGTCGGGCGCGGACCATGCGGCGGTACGGGAGCCGCGCGCCTTCCTCGTACGGATCGCCACCCGGCTGGCCATCGACCGGCTGCGCCAGGTCCAGTCACGGCGCGAGTCCTATGTGGGGCCCTGGCTGCCGGAGCCGCTGCGGACGGACCTCGGCGGCACCGCCCCGGACACCGCCGAGCGGGCGGTGTTCACCGAATCGGTCACCCTCGCCGTGCTCGTCGTCCTGGAGTCGCTCTCCCCACTGGAGCGCGCGGTGTTCGTGCTGCGCGAGGCATTCGGCTATCCGTACGCGGAGATCGCCACCACTCTCGACCGCAGTGAGGCCGCGGTCCGGCAACTGGCGGGCCGGGCCCGGCGGCACGTGGAGGAGGGCAAGCCGCGCTACGAGGTCGATCCGGACCGGCAGCGGGAGCTGACCGAGCGGTTCCTGGCCGCGGCGGCCGGCGACGATCTGGACGGGCTGCTGGGGCTGCTGGCGGCCGACGCCCGGCTGGTCGGGGACAGCGGAGGGAAGGCCAAGGCCCCGCTGCGGATCATCGAGTCCGCGGACAAGGTCGCCCGCTTCCTGTTCGGCGTCACCAAGTCGCTGCCGGCCGGCCTGGAGTTCTCCGTCCTCGAACTCAACGGCGGGATCGCGCTGTTGGTGCTCCTCGACGGCGTGCCGGACACCGTCATCCAGCTCGGGATCGCGGACGGCGAGATCAAGACCGTCTACATCGTCCGCAACCCCGAGAAGCTGGCGTCCCTCGCGGCCCGCTGAGCGGCGGCGAAGACCTCGGACGGGAACGGGCCCCGGCCTCTGCGCCCTTGCCCGGTCGGTGAGTTGAGGGCGTACGAGATGATGCAGCGCCAGGCCGGGGGCGCTCGCGTCCCGTAGTGCGTCGAAGACCGGATGTGCGCGGGCGGGCTGTGCAGCGGCGCGAGCATGCCCGGGACGGTGCCCCGCGGTCCCGTGAGGGCGTGGGCGGGACGGCCCGTTCGGGCGTGCGGAGCGGCCGAAAGTGATCCCGGATTGGTCTTGACCAAGGGTGGGGGCGGCCATATCGTCGGGATACTGCAACAACCTTTAATAAAGAAGCGCTCATAATCGGGCGCGCAGCGGGCCTACATCTGCCGGCCGCGCGCGGCCCGGTCCCATGGGGGAGCATCCCGGTAGCGGCCAGTGCGGAGGACAGGGTGGGGACCACGCAGCTCGAAACGGTGCCGGAGCCGAAGTACTGGCACCTCAAGACCGTGCTCAGCGAGGCGCTGGACTCGGAGTTCGCGGTCGGCGAGATTCTGCCCAACGAGCGTGATCTGGCGGCCCGGTTCGGCGTCGCGCGGGCCACGCTGCGGCAGGCGCTCGAACAGCTGGAGCTGGAAGGCAGACTCCAGCGCCGCCGCGGTGTGGGCACCACGGTCGCCCCGCCCCGCGTCGGTGTCGCCGTGGCCCCCGCCCGCCACACCTGGCCCGGCGCCGCCGGTGACGACTGGCAGCCGGTCAGCTCCATGGTGAGCGATACGGTGCCCGCCGAGGTCGCCCGCCTGCTGGAGACGGCCGCCGGGGACCGGGTGCACATCGTCCGCCGCAGCCGGGTCACCGAGGGCCGGCCGCTCGCCGCCGAGTCGCTGTACTTCCCGGTGGCCGTGGTCCCCGGCCGCCCGGAGGTCGATCTGCTGAACGGGCCGGCCCGCGCCCATGCGGTCCTTCAGGAGCTCCAGTCGCTGGAGCTGGAGGGCCAGGACCGTACCGTCGAACTGGGCTCGGCCCGTGCGGAGGACGCCAAGCAGCTGGACCGGCTGCCCGGCGCGCCCGTCCTCGTCGTCACCACCCGCTATGTCTCGGGCGGCCGTACGGCAGCCGTCGCGGTCTCCACCTACCGGGCGGACACCTGCCGGCTGACCTTCGGCGAGAGCGACGCGGTCGCCTTGCTTGCGGGGTGACGCCCGCCCGGCGGCTGACGTACGGGCCCCCTCCGGACCAGGTTCCGGAGGGGGCCCCGCTCCGTTGTGGCGGGCCGTAGTCACGCGCCGCTCCGTAGTGGCCGTCAGCGAGCGGCCGTTCGGCGGCGGCCCGTCACCGTGCTCTCCACCGCGAAGAGTTCGCCCTCCACGTGGTCGAGCGCGAGCCGCAGCGCCCCGGTGGCCACCGCCGCCTCGCCGAGCTGGGACAGGGCGACCTGGGGTGGGCGCAGGCAGTAGCGCGCCAACTCCCGGCGCAGCGGCTCCAGTACGCCCGCCAGGCCCGCCGCCCAGCCGCCGATCACCACCAGCTCCGGGTCCAGCGCCAGCACCAGGGCCGCGACATCGTGCACCAGCCGGCGGATGAAGCGGTCCACCGCCTCCCGCGCCTGTGCGTCACCGTCCCGCGCCGCCGCGAAGACCGTCGCCACCTGCGCCTCGTCCAGGGGATGCAGCGGTTCTCCGGTCGTGGACAGCAGCTTCTCCGGCGTGGCCTCCCGGCCGAGCAGATGCAGCGCGCCGATCTCCCCGGCGGCCCCGCCGAAGCCGCGGTGCAGCCGTCCGCCGATCAGCGAGCCGGCTCCCGGGCTCAGTCCCGCCAGCACGAAAACGATGTCATCGGAGCCGGTCGCCGCGCCCTGCCAGTGCTCGGCCACCGCGGCGGCGTTCGCGTCGTTCTCGACCAGCACCGGGCAGCGGAACGACCGTCGCAGCCGCTCGCCCAGCGGGAAACCCGTCCAGCCGGGCAGCGCGGTGCTCAGCCGGACGGTGCCGTCGGCCTCCACGATGCCGGGGCCGGCCACCCCGACGGCCCGCAGCGAACCGCGGGGCACGCCCGTACGGCGCAGCAGATCGGCCACCACGGCACGGACCCGCTCCAGCCGCTCGTCGGCCGGTGCGCGCTCCTCCACGGGGCGCTGCGCGGTGTCCAGCACCCGTCCGCCCAGATCGGACAGCAGGGCGGCGACGCGGTGCGGGCCGATCTCGATGCCCAGCAGATGGCCGGCCTCCGTACGGAACCGGAACCGGCGGGCGGGCCGCCCCTGGCGACGGGCCGCACCCTCCCCGGCGGCCGCCTCGGCCACCAGACCGGTCTCGATGAGCCCCTCGACCACACCCTCGACCGTCGGCCGGGACAGCCCCGTCACCTGGACGAGGTCGGTGAGCGTGGGGGAGTCCGCGGCGCGCAGCGCATGCAGCACCACCGCGGAGTTGATCCGTCGCAGCAGGGACGGGTCCCCGCCGGTGAGCCGCCCCAACGTCCGTCTCCCTCGCTTTGCGTGTGGGGCGGATCGTAGCCGGTCAGAGGGTGCGCGGCGAGCCCCGGCGAAGGGGGCCGCCGGCCGCCGTGACGCCCGCTCGGCGGTCGCGGTGTCCGCGAGGTCCGCCCGCGCCTGGCCGCGGGAGGGTCAATTGTCAGACCCGCGCGGTTTACTGACGACATGACCATTGACAAGCATCTGACGGTCATCGACCGACTGCGGCTGCGGGAGTTCCCGGCGGTGCCGGACCGGTCCGCCATGGTCGAGAGCGGGCCCGGTTACCACATAGCCGGGCTGCGGGTCAGCGAGGAGTTCTGGGACGCGGACGCCGCCGAGGTGGCGGAGGCCGAGGAGGACTTCACCGCCGAGCTGACGGCGCTGGTGCAGGCGCTGTCGTTACGGTGGGGCGCCCCCGAAACCGTCGATCTCGGGGCCCACTTGGAACGGACCGCGCGGGGCCTGCCGGTCCGGCCGCCGCTGGACACCCTGTGCGGCTATGTCCCGCGGATGCACGGCTGGCGGGTGCAGGGCCGCTGGATCGGCGTCGGCGTGGGTCAGGGCGCGCGCGAGCTGCCGTTCCAGCTGCTGGTGGCCGTGGGGGAGGGGGCGGCAGCTCAGGGCCCGCCCCCTGACAGCCGTTAGCGGGAGAAGGCGGGGGCGAGGGCCGCGGAGAGGAGGCGGTGCGGGGTGCCGGAGCCGTCGGCGGGGACGGTCCAGAGATCCGAGCCGTAGTCGCCCGGCAGCGAGTAGACCAGGGTGCGGCCGTCGCGCCAGACGGCCTGGTCGTCGATGTTGCGGTGTTCACCGGTCGCGGTCTCGCGCAGGGTGCGCAGATCGAGGACGTACAGCCGCCAGGGAGCGTCGGGGTCGGCGCCCGCGACGCGCTTCTTGTAGGCGATCCGGGTGCCGTCGGGGGACAGGGAGGGGCATTCGACGTTGGAGTGCAGGGCCCGCAGGGTTCGGGTGCCGCGGTCGCCGCGGACGAGATAGGTCTTTCCGCCGGTGGCGGCGGTGGCGTAGAAGCGGGTGTCATCGGCGAACGTGACGCCCCAGACGTTGATGTCGGCGGCGCGGACCCGGTGTCCGTCGATGGTCAGCGCATAGGTCTCCAGGTTGGCGTCCAGGCGCCGGCCGCCGGTGTCGACGACGGAGGTGCGGGTGGAGAAGGCGGTGCCCGCGTAGGAGTCACCGCTGACGAAGACGGTCCAGGCGACGGTGCGGCCGCTGGGGGAGACCCGGGCGCGGGTGGGGGTGCCGGCCACGTCGTAATGGCGCACTTCGCGCAGCCGGTTGTCCAGGAGGACGGCCCGGTAGCTGTCCCGGAGTTCGCCGTGGACGGCCTGGAGGCAGATACCGGTTCCGGCGGCCGCGTGGAACCGCAGACAGTGCACGCCGGACGCGGTGCGCGGCCCGGTGAGCCGCCCTTCCGGCGCGGCGGTGATCTCGTCGCGGTGCGGCCCCCAGGCCATGTTGCGGAAGAGACCCTGGTGCGGACCGTCCAGGCGTACGGTCCCGGGGGTCACCTTCGGCCCCCCGGACCGGGTGCGGTCCTTCCGGTCGGCGCGCCCGGCGGCGTGCAGGGTCGCGCCGACGGCGACCGCGCCGAGGACGACGACGGTGGCGAGCAGGATGACCAGGCGCGCGGTGCGGCTCAGCGGCATACGGTTCACGGTGTGTGCTCCGAGGGGGAGTTCGGGCCCGTCGCCGGGCCGGCCGGGCGCAGCAGCCGGGCGCTGAGGGCCGCGGCCAGGGCCAGTCCGACGGCCGCGGCGAGGACGGCGGTGTGGTCGCCCCAGGCGGTCCAGGCGGCGCCGAAGGCGAGCGAGCAGACGAAGCGCGCGGCCGTCTGGCCGGTCTGCACCACGGCCAGGCCGCTGCCCCGGGCGTCCTCGGGCACCGCGTCGGCGGTCGCGGCGGCCAGCACTCCGTCGGTCGCCGCGTAGAACGCCCCGTGCAGGAGGAGCACGGCACAGAACAGCGCCGTGCTGCTGCCGAAGGGAGCCAGCAGCAGTCCGTAGGCGCACAGCAGCACCAGATGTCCGGCCAGGAACAGCCGCCGCCGGCCGATCCGGTCGGCGATCGCCCCCATCGGCACCGCCAGCGACAGGAACGCCGCCGCGGTGCCCAGCGGGAGCAGCGGGAACCAGCCCGCCGGGAGGTCCAGCCGCCGCTGGAGGGTCAGATACAGGAAGGAGTCGCTGACGGTGGTCAGCCCGAGCAGCACGGCGCACCCGGTCAGCCGGCGAATCTCCGGCCGGCCCAGCAGCGTGCGCACCGGCGTCCGTGGGCCGGCCGGTGTCCGTGGCCCGGCCGAGGTCCGTCCGGCGGTGTCCGCCGCGGCGGGCCGGGCGCGGCCCGGGACGAACAACAGCAGTACGACGACGCCCAGTACGGCGACACAGAAGCTCACCGTGAACACCGCGTCATAGCCTTCGGCCGCCGCCCGCAGCAGCACGAACGCCACCAGCGGGCCGCACAGGGCGCCCGCGGTGTCCATCGCCCGGTGCACCCCGAACGCCCGGCCACGGGCGGCCGGTTCGGCGGCCAGGGAGATCATCGCGTCCCGCGGTGCGGTCCGCAGCCCCTTGCCGGTCCGGTCCACCGCCAGCACCGCCCCGATCAGCGGCAACGAGTGCACCAGCAGCAACAGCGGCTTGCAGAGGGCGGAGAGCCCGTAGCCCACCGCGGCCACCGCCTTGTGCCCGGCGCCCCCGCCGCGGTCCGACAGCCGGCCGCCCACCAGCCGGACCAGCGCGCTCACCCCGTTGTAGACCCCGTCCAGCACCCCGAACCCCAGTGGGGACAGCCCGAGTTCGGCGACGAGATACAGCGGGAGCACGGCCGTGACCATCTCCGAGGAGATGTCGGTGATGAGGCTGACGGCGCCCAGGACCAGCACCGTGGAGGGGACGGCGGCGCGGACGCGGCGGCCGCGGCCGGTGCGCCGGCCGCCCGGCGCTACGGAGGTGGCGGGAGCCGGGCGGCCGTCTGCGAGATACACGGGTCAGCCGGCCCAGATACCGCTGATGTCCTTGGCGTCGGCGGCGTTGCCCGCGTGGGAGGTGCCGTACATGTCCTCAAGGGTGCGCAGCACGTCGTAGTGGTTGTAGGTGGTGGCCGAGGTGGCGCCGGCCTGCACCGGCTGGCCGTACAGCACGGTCGGGATGCGGTTGCCGCTGAGCCGGTTGTCCTCGTCGAAGGTGACCAGCAGCAGGCTGTTGTGGGTCTTGGCCCAGTCGGCGTAGCTCTTGAGGTGGTTCTTCAGCCAGGTGTCACCGGTGGACACCGAGCAGTCGTGCATGTCGCTGCACAGGTTCGGCACGACGAACGAGACGGTGGGCAGCTGCGAGAAGTCGGTCGGGAAGGCGTCGAAGGTGTGGGCCGAACCGGTGGAGACGTTGCTGAAACCGAACCACGGGTTGTGCTTCTGCGCGTACTTGCCGCTCTTGCAGGTGGTCGAGCCCTCGGACGGCAGCGATTCGTTGTAGCTCGCCCAGGACTTGCCGGTCGCCGTCAGTTCGGAGGCGAGGTTGGGGGCGTCGCTGAACCCCGGGTCGACGCAGCTGTCGTCGGTGACGCCCTGGGTGTCGCCGGAGAAGAGGGCGTAGTAGTTGGGCTGGCTGGGGTGGGTCTCCGCGTAGGAAGCGGTCAGGCCGGCGCCGCCGGCGGCCAGGGAGTTGAGGTACGGGGCGCTGGAGCTGCCCATCACCTGGTCGTAGGCGTGGTTCTCGAAGACGACCACGACCACATGGTCGGGGGTGGGCACGGCGGCTGCGGCGACCTCGGCGCCGAAGCCGTTGCCTGCCCAGATGCCGAGACCGGCGGTGGCCAGGGCGAACGCCCCCGCGAGCGCGGTGACTTTGCGACGGTGGGAGCGGCGGATGCGGTGGGAGGAGGGGGCCTCGGCGGCGGAGGGCGACGCGGACGTGGCAGGCACAGGAGTCTCCGTATGGGAGTGGGGGCTGCGCGGGCGGCGTCAGAGTAGAACCGTCAGGTAGGCATGTACATGCCTTCAAGGTGACGACCGGCGGAACGGTGCACGGCTTTAAGCGCCGTCACCCTCCGCGAACGCCGCGGCGCGCAGCCGTCCGTACTCCTCCGCCATGGCCGCCACCGTCCAATGGGCGTTCAGCCCGCTGGGGTTGGGCAGGGCCCAGATGCGGGTGTCGCCCAGTGTGCGCTGCTGGGGCCCGATCGCGGCCTTCTTGTCGTCGAAGGCGACGCGGTACGCGGTGACACCGGCGACGGCCAGCCAGCGGGGGCGCAGCCGCGCCACCTTCTCGGCCAGCAGCCGGCCGCCCTCGCGGTACTCCTGTGCGGTCAGCTCGTCTGCCTTGGCCGTCGCCCGTGCCACGACATTGGTGATCCCCAGGCCAAGGGAGAGCAGCTCTTCCTGCTCGGCGGGGCGGAATTGACGCGGCGTGAAGCCGGCCGCGTGCAGCACCGGCCAGAACCGGTTGCCGGGCCGGGCGAAGTGATGGCCGGTGGCCGCCGTCATCAGCCCGGGGTTGATTCCGCAGAAGAGCACGCGAAGGCCGCTCGCGGCCACGTCGGGGACGAGGCGGTCGCGAGCGGCTTCCAGCTGCTCGGGGGTGAAGCCCATGGACCCTCGTGTCAGAGGATCGAGCCGGGGGTGTACGCCGCGGCCTCCGGGTGCTGCTTGGCGATCTCCCCGATCCGGGTGACGACGCTCGTCACCTGGTCGGCCGCCGCGCCGGTGAACGAGAGCTTGTCCGCCATCAGGGCGTCCAACTGCGCCTTGTCCAGCGGGATCCGGGCATCGGCGGCGAGCTTGTCCAGCAGCTCGTTGCGCTCCGCGCCCTGCTCCCGCATGGCCAGCGCCGAGGCGACCGCGTTCTCCTTGATCGCCTCATGCGCCTCCTCGCGGCCCACGCCGGCGCGCACGGCACCCATCAGCACCTTCGTCGTGGCGAGGAAGGGCAGATAACGGTCCAGCTCGCGGGCGATGACGGCGGGGAAGGCACCGAACTCGTCGAGCACGGTCAGGAACGTCTCCAGCAGGCCGTCCAGCGCGAAGAACGAGTCCGGCAGCGCGACCCGGCGCACCACGGAGCAGGACACATCGCCCTCGTTCCACTGGTCACCGGAGAGCTCACCGGCCATCGAGGCGTAGCCGCGCAGAATCACCATCAGACCGTTGACGCGCTCGCAGGAGCGGGTGTTCATCTTGTGCGGCATCGCCGAGGAGCCGACCTGGCCGGGCTTGAAGCCCTCGGTGACCAGCTCGTGGCCGGCCATCAGCCGGATGGTCTTGGCCAGCGAGGAGGGCGCGGCGGCCAGCTGCACCAGCGAGGTCACCACGTCGTAGTCCAGCGACCGCGGGTAGACCTGGCCGACCGAGGTGAACGCCTGGCCGAAACCGAGGTGCGCGGCGATCCGCTGCTCCAGGTCGGCGAGCTTGGTGGCGTCCCCGCCCAGCAGGTCGAGCATGTCCTGGGCGGTGCCGACCGGGCCCTTGATGCCGCGCAGCGGGTAGCGGGAGAGCAGCTCCTCCAGCCGTGCGAAGGCCACCAGCAGCTCGTCCGCGGCGGTCGCGAAGCGCTTGCCGAGGGTCGTGGTCTGGGCGGCGACGTTGTGCGAGCGGCCCGCCATGACCAGCTCGGCGTGCTGGGCGGCCAGCGAGCCCAGGCGCGCCAGCACGGCGACCGTACGGTCCCGCATCAGCTCCAGCGACAGCCGCACCTGCAACTGCTCGACGTTCTCGGTCAGGTCGCGGGAGGTCATGCCCTTGTGGACCTGCTCATGGCCGGCGAGGGCGTTGAACTCCTCGATCCGGGCCTTGACGTCGTGCCGGGTGACCTTCTCGCGCTCGGCGATGGAGGCCAGATCGACGTCGTCCAGGACCCGCTCGTAATCGGCCAGCGCCTGCTCGGGGACCTCCACCCCCAGGTCCTGCTGCGCGCGCAGCACGGCGAGCCACAGCTTCCGCTCCAGCTTGACCTTGTACTCGGGGGACCACAGCACGGCCAGCTCCGCGGAGGCGTAGCGGCCGGCCAGAACATTGGGGATGCGAGGCTTCGCAGACACAGCAGTCACGTGGTCAGAGTCTACTGGCGGTTTGCGCAGGCCAGCGCCCCGGTCCCGGCTGTATGTTCCTCCAAGCCGGGTGCGGGGGGCCGGAGCCCGTGCGCCGCCCGGTGTCAGTCCCCGTACGGCAGCAGTTCGGGGCGCTTGGCCGGACGGCCGTCGCCGGAGGAGCGGCCGGTGAGCCGCCGGCCTATCCAGGGCCCCAGATGTTCGCGCGCGAACCGCAGATCCGCGGCGCGCCGCGCGCCCCAGCCCGGCGGGGCGGCGGCCGGCAGCGGCGCGTCCCAGTCCGACTCGGCGGCCCGCCCGAGCGCCTGCCAGACCGCCTCCGCCACCCGGCGGTGTCCCTCGGCGTTCAGATGCAGCCGGTCGTCGGCCCACAGCCGCGGGTCGGACAGTGCCTGGGACGCATACAGATCCACCACCACCGCACCGTGCCGCGCGGCCACCTCGTCGATGTGCGCGAACAGCTGCTCCATGCGCGGCCGGAAGCGCTCCAATACGGGACCCTGCCGCCCCGGGCTGCGCATCAGCACCAGCTGCCCACCGCCCTCGGCCAGCCGCCCGGCGGCATCCTCGAACCGGGCACACACCTGGTCCACGTCGCACCGGGGCCGCAGGACGTCATTGAGCCCGCCGACCAGCGTCACCAGATCCGCGCCCATCGCGGCCGCCGGCCCGCACTGCTCGTCGGCGATCTGCCCGATGAGCTTGCCGCGCACCGCGAGATTGGCGTAGCGGAAGCCCGGCGCGGCGGCGGGCTCCCCGGCCGGTCCCCGGGCCGTGGCCGCCAGCCGGGCGGCGAGCAGATCGGCCCAGCCGCGGTACGAGCCGTCCGGCAGGGCGTCCGACATTCCCTCGGTGAAGCTGTCACCGACCGCGACGAAACTGGTGTAACGGGCATTCATCTCCATGGCGGGGTGATCCTACCGCCCGCCGTACCGCGCGGTATGCCCGGTCCCGGAGTGCGGCGGATCCCCCCGATGCACGGTCTGGTGCGGCCGGGCCCGATGTACGGTCTGGTGCGTCCGGACGGCGGGGAAAGAGACAGGTGGCCGCGCGATGACTCCCCGCCGGGGCGGCGGTCCCGACGCGCCGACGTTCACCGAAGGGGCCCGCCGTCAGCAGCTCATCGACGCCACCATCGACCTGATCTCCACCCGGGGCCACCCCGCGACCTCGCTCTCGGCGATCGCCGAGCGGGCCGGACTGTCCAAGGCCGCGGTGCTCTACCACTTCTCGTCCAAGGACAATCTGACCCGGGCGGCGCTGGAGCAGGTGATGGAGCAGTTCAGCGCCTATGTCACCGAGCGGCCGGCGCGGGCGGCCGGCCCGCGGGAGGCGATCGTCGCCTATGTACGGGCGATGATCGGCTACCAGCAGGCCAACCGCCGCCAGGTCCGCGTGATCACCGAGATGCTGCTCGACGACGACGGGGGCACCCGGCACGCCCTGACCGATCGGTCAGCAATCTGACCGATCGGTCAGGCGGGGTGGTTCACCGCCCCCTCCTCAGGCCGCGGGGCGTTGCAGCACCAGCTCCCGGAGCACGTCCTCCATCGTCACCAGCCCGGCCAGCCGCCCTTCGTCGCCGATCACCGCGGCCAGATGCGTACTGGATCCGCGCATCGCCGTCAGCACGTCGTCCAGCGGTGTCGCGGCCCTCACCCGGGCGATCGGGCGCAGCGCCGAGACCGGGAAGGGCAGATTGCGGGGGCTGGCGTCCAGGGCGTCCTTGACGTGCAGATAGCCGAGGATGCGCCGGGTGTCGTCGACCACGGGGAAGCGGGAGAAGCCGGACTCGGCGGCCAGCCGCTCCAGCCCCTCGGGGGTGATCCCCATCTGCGCGGAGACCACCTTCTCGGCCGGCAGCACCACGTCCCGGACCGGCCGGCGGCCCAGCTCCAGCGCGTCGCGCAGCCGCTCCTGCGCCCGCTCGTCGAGCAGTCCGGCCTCCCGGGAGTCCTCGACCATCTTCGCGAGCTGGTCGTCCGAGAACGTCGCGGCCACCTCGTCCCTGGTCTCCACGCGCAGGAGTTTGAGCAGCGCGTTGGCGAGGGCGTTGATCGCGAAGATCGCCGGGCGCAGCGCCCGGGTCAGGGCGACCAGGGGCGGCCCGAGCATCAGGGCGCTGCGCACCGGCTCGGCCAGCGCGACGTTCTTCGGCACCATCTCGCCGAAGAGCATGTGCAGATAGGTCGCCAGCGACAGCGCGATCACGAACGAGATCGGGTGGATCAGCGCGGTCGAGATGCCCACCGCGTGGAACACCGGTTCCAGGAGATGGGCGATGGCGGGCTCGGCGACCGCGCCCAGCACCAGGGTGCACAGGGTGATGCCCAACTGGGCCGCCGCCAGCAGGGCCGAGACATGCTGGAGACCCCACAGCACGCTGGTCGCCCGGCGGTCACCGCGCTCCGCGTACGGCTCGATCTGGCTGCGGCGCACCGAGATCAGGGCGAACTCGGCGCCCACGAAGAAGGCGTTGACGACCAGCGTCAGCAGGCCCACGAACAGCTGGACCGCGGTCATCGGCGGGCCTCCTTCTCCTGCTCGTCGGTGTTGCCCGGCAGCGGGGCGTGCAGCAGCACCCGCGCCGCGCGGTGGCCGGTGGCGTCCAGGACATCCATCGACCAGCCGGCCACCTCCAGGGAGTCGCCGGCTTGCGGTATCCGGCCGAGCTCGGTGGCGATCAGACCGGCGAGGGTCTCGTACGGGCCCTCCGGGAGCCGCAGGCCGATCCGCTCCAGCTGGTCGGTGCGCGCGGCGCCGTCCGCCTGGTACGCCTTGCGGCCCGCCGCGTCGGTTCCGGCGGGCGCCAGGTCGGGGGTCTCCAGCGGGTCGTGTTCGTCGCGGACCTCGCCGACCACTTCCTCAACGATGTCCTCCAGGGTCACGACCCCGGCCGTACCGCCGTATTCGTCGATGACCACGGCCATCGTGCGCTTCCCGGAGAGCCGGTCGAGCAGCCGGTCCACGGTCAGCGTCGTGGGGACCAGCAGCGGCTCGCGGACCAGCTCGGAGACCGGGTGGCGGGGGCGGCGCTCGGCCGGGACGGCCAGCACGTCCTTGATGTGCGCCACCCCGACGACGCTGTCCAGGCTGCCGCGGTAGACGGGGAAGCGGGACAGCCCGGTCGCCCGGGTCGCGTTGGCCACGTCCTCGGCGGTGGACTGCACCTCCAGCGCGATGACCTGCACCCGCGGTGTCATGACGTTCTCCGCGGTCAGATCGGCGAGATTGAGGGTGCGGACGAAGAGCTCGGCGGTGTCGGGGGCCAGCGCGCCCTCCCTGGCGGAGTGCCGGGCCAGCGCCACCAGCTCCTGCGGGCCGCGGGCCGAGACCAGCTCCTCGGTGGGCTCCAGGCCCATCCGGCGGACCGTGCGGTTGGCGGTGTTGTTGAGATGCCGGATCAGCGGCCGGAAGGCGGCGCTGAAGCCGCGCTGGGCGGTGGCGACCTTCTTCGAGACGGCCAGCGGGTGGGAGATGGCCCAGTTCTTCGGGACCAGCTCGCCGACGACCATCAGGACGACCGTGGAGATCGCCGTGCCGAGGACCACGGCCAGCGAATCCGCCACCGAGCGCGGCAGGCCCATCGCATCCAGCGGGCCCGCCAGCAGCGTGGCGATGGCCGGTTTGGAGAGCATGCCGATGACCAGGCCGGTGACGGTGATGCCGAGCTGGGCGCCGGAGAGCTGGAAGGTGAGACCGCGGACCGCCTTCAGGGCGCTGTCCGCGCCCCGCTCGCCGCGCTCGGCGGCGCGCTCGAGTTCGCTGCGCTCGACGGTCGTCAGCGAGAACTCGGCCGCGACGAAGACACCACAGGCCAGGGTCAGGAGGAGCGCCACGCCCAGAAAGAGCAGGTCGGTCATCGAGTCACCTCCGTCCCATGATCGAACAGGATCGGGAGGTTCGCGCTCTGTCGGGACGGTGCCCGGCAACTGGGAGGCTCGCCCATGTCTGGACGCTCACACACCTTTCACTGAAGAGGGGGAACACCATGGTAAAGGGTCAGCAAAGTCGCTGGTGAACAAAGAGCCCGCCCCGGGGCCGGGACGGGCTCTGCGCGCGTGGGATCGCCGGACTCAGCTGTCGAGGTGTTTGACCCAGCGGCTCCACTGGGGCTCGGGTGCGTAACCCGCCGCCCGCCACGCATGCTGCGCCGGCGCATTGCGGTCCAGCACCATCGCATCGCCGCGCCGGCCGCCCAGCGCCCGGAACCGCTCCTCGGCGGCCGCCAGCAGTGCGGTGCCGATGCCCTGCCTGCGGTGCCCGGGGTGGACGGCCAGCCGGTAGAGATGGCAGCGCCAGCCGTCGAAGCCCGCTATCACGGTGCCGGTGAGGGCGCCGTCGCGCTCGGCGAGGAGCAGGGCCTCCGGGTCCCGGGTGACGAGCCGGGCCACTCCGTCGTGGTCGTCGCTGATGCTGGTTCCTTCCGCGGCCGTGCGCCAGAACGTCAATACGGCGTCGAGGTCCGACAGGGTGGCGCTGCGGATGTGGAGATCGCTCATGGGGTGAGCCAAGCAGAGCGCCGGCCTCCTCGGCGACCCCTTTCCTGTCGAGGAGGAGCCAGGTCCCGCGGGCTCAGACGTAGAAGCGCGTGACGCTCTGGAGCACGGCGGCGGGTTTGCTGCCGCCCTCGATTTCTATGGTGCCGTCCACCGTCATCTGTACACCGCCGCTGATGTCGTCGACGGAGGCGAGGACGGCGGTCAGCCGGAGGCGGCTGCCGACCGGGACGGGGGCGGGGAAACGGACCTTGTTGAGGCCGTAGTTGACCTTGGTGGTGACGCCTTCGACCTCCAGCAGGTCGGTGAACAGCGGGATGAACAGTGCCAGGGTCAGATAGCCGTGCGCGATGGGGCCGCCGAAGGGCCCCCGCCGCGCGCGTTCGACGTCCACATGGATCCACTGGTGGTCGCCGGTGGCATCGGCGAATCCATTGACGCGGTCCTGGGTGAGGTCGATCCAGTCACTGGTGCCGAGCGTGCTGCCGGACAGTTTCTTGAGCTCGTCGATGCCGTGGACGGAAACAGTCACCTTGATTCTCCTCGGGGAGGGGCGGAACGGGGGCGGTGGTCAGAACGGAAGGGGCGGTGGTCAGAGCGCGCCGTACCGGGCGCGGACCTGCTGTTTGAGGAGCTTTCCCGAGGCGGTGCGCGGGAGTTCACCGGCCACGACCAGGGTCTTCGGGATCTTGTACTTGGCGAGCCGGCCGGCCAGTGAGGCGAGGATCCCGGCCGGGTCGGGCACGGCTCCTTCGCGGGGGACGATGACCGCCCGGCCGACCTCGCCCCACGTGTCGTCGGGTACGCCGATGACCGCGCACTCGGCGATATCGGGGTGGGCGAGGAGCGCGTCCTCGACCTCGGCGGGGTAGATGTTCTCCCCGCCCGAGATGATCATGTCCTTGAGCCGGTCGACGATGGTGACATAGCCGTCGGAGTCGATCCGTGCGGCGTCCCCGGTCCGGAACCAGCCGTCCGTGAACGCTGCCGCACTCTCCTCGGGGAGACCCCAGTACCCGGGCATGACATGCGGCCCGCGGACGAGCACCTCGCCCGTCTCTCCCACGTCCACCGGCGTCAGGTCGGGCCGGGCGACGCGTACCTCGCTGAAGAAGTGCGGGACACCGGCGGAGCCGGCCTTGCCGACGGCGTGCTCGGCGTCGAGGAAGAGGGCCCCGGGGGCCGCCTCCGTCATCCCGTACCCCTGGAGGAACGACAGGCCGCGGCGCTGGTAGGTCTCGATGAGCGAGCCGGGGACCGGTGCGCCGCCGCAGGTGAGGGTGCGCAGCGAGGAGAGGTCCGCCTGCTGCCAGCGGGGCCGCCCGGCGAGCCGGCTGTACATGGCCGGCACCCCGAACATGAACGTCACCCGGTGCTCCTCGATCAGGTCGAGGGTCGCATCGGGGTCGAAGGACTCGGTCAGGACACAGGCGCCGCCCTTCAGCAGCACGGGCAGGGTGAGCATGTTCAGCGCGGCGGTATGGAACAGCGGCGCCGACACCAGCGCCACCTCGTCGGCCGTCAGATCGCTGTCCACCAGGACATTGACCGCGTTCCAGGTGAGGTTGGCGTGGGTGAGCATCGCGCCCTTGGGGCGGCCCGTCGTGCCCGAGGTGTACATGATGAGGCCCACCTCGTCGCCGCCGACGGCTTCGTCGACGGGGCCGGGCGACGAAGCCGCCAGCAGCTCCTCGTACTCCGGGCCCACGGTGACGGTTCTCCGCAGGTCCACGGCGCCCCGCAGCTCGTCGACGACGGCTGCCTGCGCCGGGGAGTGCACCAGCACACTCGTCCCGGAGTCCGTCAGCTGGTAGGCGATCTCGGGTGCCGCGAGGCGGGTGTTGAGCGGTACGAACACCGCGCCCAGCAGACCGGCCGCGAAGAACGTTTCCAGGAAGGACGGGTGGTTGGGGCCGAGGTAGCCGACCCGGTCGCCGCGCCGGACCCCCGCTTCGCGCAGTGCGTGGCCCAGACGGGCGGTGCGCTCGTGGAGTGCGGCATAGGAGGTCGGCGCGCCCTCATGGAGGAGGGCGGTGCGACCGGGGGTCTTACGGGCCCGGCGGGCGGGCCATGACCCCAGTCCCTCATTGCGCATCACAATCTCCCTGTCAGGAGCGGGATTCGAGGTTCGGACCGGCGAGCCCGAGAAGCCGGGCGGCGTTGTCCCGCAGGATCTTCGGCCGGACCTCGTCCTTGAGCGGGAGCCCGGCGAAGTCGGCAAGCCAGCGGTCGGGGGTGAGGACGGGGAAGTCGGAGCCGAAGAGCACCTTGTCCTGGAGCAGCGTATTGGCGTAGTGGACGAGCTGTTTCGGGAAATACTTGGGCGACCATCCGGACAGGTCGATATGCACGCCCGGTTTGTGGGTCGCGACCGCGAGTGCCTCGTCCTGCCAGGGGAACGACGGATGCGCCAGGATGATCTTCATCTGCGGGAAGTCGGCGGCGACGTCGTCGACATACAGCGGATTGGAGTACTTCAGCCGGATGCCGCCCCCGCCGGGCACGCCCGCGCCGATGCCGGTCTGGCCGGTGTGGAAGAGCGCGATGGACCCGGTCTCCTCGATCACCTCGTACAGCGCGTAGGCGAGGCCGCGGTCGTTGGGGAAGAAGCCCTGGATGCTGGGGTGGAACTTGAAACCCCGGACGCCGTACTCCGTCACCAGCCTGCGGGCCTGCTTGACGGCGGCCCGGCCCCGGAAGGGGTCGAGCGAGGCGAAGGGGATGAGGACGTCGGGGTGGGCGGCCGCGGCTTCCGCGACCTCCTCGTTGGGCACCGGAGGCGTGCCGGTGGCGGATTCGGCGTCGACGGTGAAGACGACGGCGGCCATCCTCCGTTCCCGGTAGTACGCGGCCATCTCCTCCAGGGTGGGCTTGCGCTTGCCCTCGACCTTGAAATAGGCGCTGGAGGCGGCATACAGGTCGTCGTCCAGTGCGTGGCCGCCCTTGGCGGAGACCTCGGCATGGGTGTGGACGTCGATCGCGACGAGCTCGTCGGGGTTCATCGGGTCACCGGGGCCTTGGGAGCGGGGATTCCGACCGTCTGCGGAGCGCTGCCCACCGAGTGCTGCCAGGTGGCCGCGATGCCCTCCGGTGTCCAGCCGCCGTCGGCGTAGGCGACCGAGACCTCCTGCGGATGCGACCACAGCGCGAGCTTGTCGCCCCCGATGCCGATGCACTGCCCGGTGACATCACGCGCCGCGTCGGAGGCGAGGAACGGCAGCAGCGCGGCACAGTCCTCGGGGCTGCCGAACCCCTCGCCCTTGCGCAGGAATTCCGGCAGCGGCTCACCGCGGTGCAGGGCCTCGACGTACGGGGCGAAGGCCGGGATCGTCTCGGTCATGGCGGTCGCCGCCACCGGCACGACGGCATTGACGGTGATGCCCGCCCGGCCCAGCTCCATGGACCAGGTGCGCACCATGGCGCCGATACCGGCCTTGGCCGCGGCGTAGTTGGTCTGGCCGAAGTTGCCGCGCTGGCCGGCCGGCGAGCCGATCAGGATCAGGCGGCCGCCCTCGCCCTGTTCGCGCATCCGGACCGCGGCGGCGCGGGCGCAGGTGAAGGTGCCCCGCAGATGCGTGGTGACGACGCTGTCGAAGTCGTCGTCCGTCATCTTCCACAGCACGCGGTCCCGCAGGATCCCGGCGTTGGTGACCATGATGTCCAGCCGCCCGAACTCCTGGACGGCGCGGGCGACCAGGCGGTCCGCGGCCTCGGTGGTGCCGACGGCCACCACCTCGGCCACCGCCCGGCCGCCCGCATCGGTGAGGGACCGGACGGCCTGCCCGGCGATCCCGGCGTCCACGTCATTGACGACGACGGCGGCACCGGCCCGGGCCAGCGCGGTGGCGTAGGCGAGACCGAGGCCCCGGCCGGAGCCGGTGACCACGGCCACCTTGCCGCTGAGGTCGGTGGTGGAAGGGGGAGTGGGGTCTGACACGGCGATGTGCTCCTTCTCTTGGGAGGGAGGTGCGGGAGCCCTGGGCTGCGGCTCGGCGCGGTCCGACTCTCCTGAAGGAAGCTAAGACCAATCATTGTTGTCGTCAATAGTTGCCGTGAACCTCGGTATGCGCCATGCTGAGACGGCCCCACCCCGCCCACGCTCCCGTTCCCACGGGACCTCACACCGGAGCCAGAGATCGCCGAGACCGACGCCGACGTCCCCTGGATGCGCGCCCTCCACGCCGACACCGGCTACCTGCTGTACCGCCTCGGCCTGCGGTCGGGGAGCATGTTCAACACGGCGCTCCAGGAGTACGGCCTGCGGCTGCGCCACTACGCCCTGCTCCGGTATCTGACGACCGTGGAAGGCGCCCTGCAACGGGAATTGAGCGAACGGCTGGGCTACGACCCGAGCGCGATCGTGAGCCTGGTCGACGATCTCCAGGACCTCGGTTACGTCGAACGCCGGCCCGCTCCCGGCGACCGCCGCAGCCGCATCGTCGTCCTGACGGACCAGGGCCGCGGCGCCCTGCGCGACACCGACGAGTCCAGCCGTCAGGTCACCGACGAGCTGCTCGTCCCGCTCGATGCCGGCGAACGGGAGCTGCTGCACGCACTGCTGCTCCGGGTCGCCGAGCCGGAGCAGTAGGCCCGCCCGCCGGGACCGCGCGGCGCCGGCGCTATCGGGCCGGGCCGGCCTCGCGCTCCTCGTCCCGGGGCCGGGCGCGCAGGCGCTGCGTCAGGTACCCGGCGACGGCGACCGCCAGCAGCAGGACGACGGTGCCGAGGGTGAACGCCTCGAAGGTGAGCCGGGAAACGCCCCAGACCGCCCGGAAGTCGTACGGGAGGCCGAAGAGCTGCTCCAGTGTGCCGGGAAACAGCGCCACCCATGAGCCGAGCACGATCCAGGCGTAGACGAGCAGCGTCGCGACAGTGAAACCGCGGGCGCCGAACGGGACCTGGTAGGGCCGGGGCACCTCGCGGTGGCGCAGCCGCAGCGCCAGCAGCGCGGGAACCACCGCGAGATAGGACAGCAGCAGGGTGGTGATCGCGACGGTCAGCACCACGCCGAAGACCGCCGAGGCGTCCCCCTTCGCGAGGTTCATCGCGGCGGCCATGAACACGGTGGCGGTGACCCCGGAGAGCAGATTCATCCGGACCGGCGTGCCCAGCCGCGGGTGGAAGGCGCCCAGGCCCCGGCTGAAGAACCCGCCGTCGGTGGCCGCCATCGCCTGCATCCGGTCGGCGACGATCATCCAGGCGCTGCCCTGCGTCAGCAGCGCCACCACGAACAGCACCGCGACGAAGGTCAGCACCGGCTCGCGCCCGTCGCCGTAGATCCCGAAGACCAGCCGGGCGGCATCCATGAACCCGCCGACACCGGTGACCCGGCCGGGCGGCGCGGCCGAGAGAATGGCCAGCACCGGCAGCAGATAGCAGCAGGTGGCGATGGCCCCCGACACCCCGATCGCCACCGGCACATCGCGCTGCGGGGCGAGCATCTCGTCGCCCGCCGCATTGGGCGCCTCGAAGCCGACGAACGCGAACAGCAGCACCGGCACGAGCGCCAGGAACCCCACCCCGGTGGGGGCGAAGCCGGCGCCCTGGAGACCCCGGAAGCCGTGCTGGATCCCGTACGCCACCGCCGTACCGGTGAAGAAGGCCAGCGCCAGGACCTTGGCCCCGGCACCGGCCGTGGTGATCCACTTGCCCCGGCGCAGCGAGACCACCGCGGTGAGGATCGCGGCCCAGATGAAGGCCAGCTTGAAGGCGTAGTCCGCCACCGTGCCCGAGCCGAGCGGGAGGACGAAGCCGTCCCATGCCCCGGCCGCCACGAAGACCAGCGAACCGCCGAGCCACACGGGGTTGGTGACCCAGTAGAACATCGTGGTCAGCACGGCCGCCGGCCGCCCGAAGGCCACCTCCACCCAGACATAGGGCCCGCCTTCCTGCGGGAACGCGGCCCCGGTCTCGGCGAACACCAGGGCGTAGGGCAGCAGGAACGTCACCGCGATGACCGCGATCCAGGTGACGGCCTGCCCGCCGCCGGATGCGATCTGCCCGATCACATCGAAGGAGATCACGGCGGCGACGCCCATCGCCATGATGTCGAAGCGCCGCAGACTGCGCTTCAGATGCGGGACGGGGGCGGGGACGGACACGGCGTGGTCCTCCTGATGGCCGGTGCGGTCGCGGTCGGTCCGGTCCGTCGCTGCCCTCCGTGGGCCGGGCCCGCGACGTCACATCGTGCGGCATCGGCTCCGGCCGCATCGGCAGCGGCACGCCCCGCGACGCACGCAACGGTTGGCGGGCCGCACCCGGCCCCGCAGCACATGGAGATCCCGGGGAGGACGGATCTTGGTCATTGACCTGGTGGCCTTGGTACCCGAGACTCCGTTCAGCCCCCCTCGTCGGCCGCCGCCCCACCGGTCATCCGGCAGCTCCACGCTGCCCGTCCGCCGGTTGGCCGTCCCGTCACCCACCAGCCCGCGACCCCGCGCGGGCCAGCCACGAGGAGGCCGCCGTGACCGATCGGCACGGAGCCGCGCAGCCCGGCGCGGTCGACACCCACACCGCCGACGAGGTGCCGGACAGCGCACGGCACGGGGGTGCCCGTGCGCTGTTCACCCTCGGGTTCGGCACCCATATCGCCCCGTTGGCCCTGGTCACCGGGGCGATGGCGGTGCAGGTCTGCCACCAGCCGCTGTGGTCGGGCGTCTTGGCGGTGCTGGTCGGGCAGTTGCTCGGCGGGGTGTGCACGGCGTGGCGGTGGGCGTCGGGCCCGCGGTCCGGTGAGCCGCGAGGGCTCCGGAGCCGGGCCCGGTTCGGCTCGCCGGGCGCCCTGCCGGGCGTGGCCGTCGCGGCCGCCGTGTACCTCGCGTTCTTCGCCGCGCACCTCGTGCTCGCCGGGCGGTCGCTGCACGCCCTCGCCCCCGACCTGCCGGTCGGCGCGGGCATCCTGCTCGCCGCCGTCGGCTCCGCGCTGCTCTGCCTGACCGGCCGGCGCCTGCGCCACCTCCTCCACAAGGCGGCGGCGGTCGTCCTCGCCCTCGGCAGCCTGGCCGGCCTCGCGGTCGTCGTGGCCCGCGGCCTGCCGTCGGACGCCCTCACCCGGGGCGGCTTCACCTTCGCCGGCTGGTTCGCGCTGGTCGCTCTCAGCGCCCTGTGGCAGCCGGCCCTCGCCCCGTACGTCGCGGACCCCGCGCGCCCGCTGCCCCGGCCCGCCCGCACCGCCGCCTTCCGGGCGACCTACGGGGGCTCCTGCCTGGGCTCCTTGCTGCCGTTCCTCGCCGGTGCGGTCGTCGCCCCCGCCTGCCCGGGCCCGGACCCGGTTGCTGGATTCGACGCCGCGGCCGGGGCGTTCGCGCCGGTGCTGCTGGCACTCTTCCTGTTGATCGTCCTCCACCACAGCGCGCTCAACCTCTACCACGCCGTGCCTACGCCCCTCACCTTCAGGCAGCCACTGCGGGCTCGTTGGGTCCGTGGCGCGGCCGGCGCTCTTGTCCTGGCCGGCGGACCGGCCCTCGCCCTCGGCCTCGCCGGCGACTTCGTGCCGCGCTTCACCGATCTGACCCTGGTGCTGCTCGCCGTGCTGGTGCCCTGGGCGGTGATCCATGTCGTCGAGGTCGCTCTCCGGCGTCACGGCGGCCACGACGCCGCGGAGGCCGACGCTCCGGACGACGACCGCCACGGGCGTTTCGACCCGGTCGCGCTCGGCTCGTACGCCCTGGGCCTCGCCGTCCAGGTGCCGTTCCTCGCCACCGGCCCGTACACCGGCCCGATGGCGGCGTACTTCGGCGGCGCGGCTCCGTCCTGGCTCGTCGGGCTGACCGTGACCGCGCCGCTGTACTTCCTGTGGGCGCGGTCCCGGCGGCGGTGCGACGGGGGAGCGGTGTTCAGCGTGCGCGAGCAGGCCGCCCGCATCCTCGATCCGCTCCGCCCGCTGTACCCCGAGGACGTACGAGGCTTCGCGGACACCCGTTAGGACACCCGTGAGGACGCCCGCGAAAGGGGCCGCCCACAGCCCGATGCGGGGCGGAAGAACCTTCCCTCCCAGGCCCAGAAATTCTGTGCCTGGCCCGCAATTCCCTTTCCCTGCAACGGGCGTGGAAAGGCGCTGCGGCATCGTACGGAACTCGCGGGCAATTTACCAACGGCCGCCGTGTCCCCGGTGCAAGTTCCTTTGTGTCGAAGCCTTTCGGGATGGGCTGGACCTGCGAACTTCTCTCGATTCGCAGCATCTGAAGTGTATTGGCCCGGCAACTCCTTTAGGTAAAAGGGGGGAATGCTGGGCGGGAGGAGCGAGGGATTGCTTTGTTACGGTGCCCCCTGCTCTCGGAAAGGCGGTTTGGGTGACCGAACGGGCCTGTGGGGAGCGGATGTCGCTGCCCTGCGCCCGCCGCTTTCCGTTCCGGCATTCCCCCATGGAGACGATTTAGTTGAACGTGAAATTCTCTTCGGTGAAGCGCGCGGCGCGCGGCGCGCACCGGCGCCGGGTCCGGATGATCCCGCTCGGCGTCCTGGCCGCGGCCGGTGTCCTCGGCGGATCGCTCGCCGTGTTCAACTCCCAGGACAACGCGACGGCCAACGAAGCCTTCCCCCAGGCTTCGGGCAGCGCCACCCCCGACGCCACGGGGTACGACGATGCCTCGGCGGAGAACATCGACGCCTGGCCGACGACTCCCCAGGGCGCGTTCGACGCCTGGATGCACAGCTCCGGCCACCGGGCCAACATCCTCGGCTGCCACTCCAAGGGCACCGGCATAGGTGTCGCCCTGGGCGGCAAGCACCGGGCCTACTGGACCCAGGACTTCGGCTACAGGTAAAGCCGGGCCGTGGGCGCCGCCCGTCCGGATGCCGTGCACCGGGGCAACCGGACAGGCGGGCCCCGGGATCTCGGCCGCCCCGCCGCTTGCCGCTGCTAGCGCAGGCGCGCTAGCTTTAAGGGGTGGCGAAGACGCAGCTGAACGTCAGGGTGGACGAAGCCACTGCTGAAGCGGCGCGAGAGCGCGCCACGCAGCGGGGAGTGAGCATGAACCGCTATATCGAGGAGCTCGTCCTCAAGGACGCCGGCGAGGTCGGCCAGACCTTCGTCGAGGCCGCCTCCGACTTCATGAAGCAGTACGAGCGGGTCTTCGCCGAGGAATTCGGCCGGCAAGACGGCAGCCCCCCTGCCACCCCGGGCACCACCGACCACGAAGGACTGCCGGGCACCACGTGACACTGCGCATCGACCTCGCCTGGCTCCTTCTGATCGCCGAACAGCACACCCCCGGAGACCCCCAGGTCACCGACTGGGGCGCTCTGGTGGCCGCCGTCAGCCGCCATGAAGCCGAGATATTCGGTGTGCCCGTCTACACCGACCCCCAGGACCGTGCCGCCGCGCTGCTCCAACTCCTGCTCCAGGTACCGGCGTTGGAGGAAGCGAATGCGATGTTCGCGACCGCCGTCGCCTATGGCTACCTCGTCGCCAGCGGTCTGAAGATCGCCACCTCCCCCGAGCAGGTCCGCGACCTCGCCCGCCTGGTCAAGGACGGTACGGCCGACGTCCGGGTCATCGCGGACGAACTGCGCACCTGGACGGTCTGAGCGCCGCATCGGGCGGGCCGTTCAGCCGGCCGGCCGCCGGGCCGTGCCCAGCACCGCCGGTGAGGTCGGCAGCGTCGGCCCGCGCTCCGGCACCCGCAGCCGGCGCACCCGCAGCACCTCGAATCCGGCCGTGCGGATCTCGCCCAACGGGTCCCGGCCGGTGTGACAGCCGCCCATCAGCAGCGGCCAGACCGTCCGGTCCAGCGACCACTGCACCGCCGCCAGCCCCCGCCCAGCGGCCCGCCCGTGCTCGAAGAACCGCAGCTCACCGCCCGGCCGCAGCACCCGCCGCAGCTCCAGCAGGGCCCGCTGCACCTCGTGCACCGAACACAGCACCAAGGACGCGACCGCGGTGTCGAACGCCTCGCTCTTGACCGGCAGCGCCTCCGCCACCCCCGGCACCAGATCCACCGGCACCTCCGCACGCGCCGCCGCCGACCGGGCCACCTCCCGCAGGGTCGGCTCCGGCTCGATGGCCACCACCTCCGACACGGTCCCCGGATAGTGCGCGAAATTCAGCCCGGTGCCCGCGCCGACCTCGATGACCCGGCCGGTGGCGCCCGTCAGCAGCTCCTTCCGGAGCGCGGCCACCCCCGCCCGGGCATCCGCGGCCGGACCACAGCAGTTCGCATAGAAACGGGCGAACACCGGGTGGTGCACCGTGCCCTGCGGAACTCTTCTGCGCTGCCACATGACGGACCCCTTCGCCGACGCTGCCCGCTCCTGGAGTCAGTTTCCCCACCGGGCGCGAAGGGAGTCACCGGGAGCCACCCCGTCAGCGGGCCGGACATCCGTACGAGGCGGGAGCGGCTCCGCACCGGGGGCCGGGGCCGTACGTCTCCCGTCCTCGCTCACCACGCGCCGCCCGTGCGGCGGGGTGCCCGCGGCCGCACGGTGTCACGAGGGGATCACGGGTGTCACGAAGGGATAGGGAACGCGCCCGATCCGCCGAGCGCCGGCGCCAGCCAGTCCGGGGCCGCGGTGCGGAAGGCGTGCGGCGTGAGCCCGCCGGAGCCCTCCGGGACCAGGCCGAGGAGCGGGGCGCCCGCGGCGTCCGGAAGGTCCGCCAGATTGCAGCGGGAAGCGAGGTCGGGCTCGGCCGGCCAGCTGCCGATGACGACGCCCGGGGAGTCGAGCCCGTACGAGCGCAGGGCCAGCGCGGTCAGCGCGGTGGCGTTGAGGGTGCCCAGGCCCGCCTGGGCGACCACCAGTACGGGGGCCCCGGCCAGCCGTGCGGCGTCGGCGAGCGTATGGCCGTCCGCGTCGAAGCGGACCAGCAGCCCGCCCGCGCCCTCGACCAGCACCAGGTCGTGCGAGGCGGCCAGTTTGGCGGCGGCCTCGGCGATGTCCCGCGGGCCGACCGGCGGCAGACCGGCCCGCAGGGCGGCCGTCGCGGGCGCCAACGGCTCCGGGTAGCGGGCGAGTTCGACGCCGGTGACCGGGCCGGCCAGCCGCTCGGCCTCCGCCACATCACCCGGCTCGTGGGCCGTGACGCCGGTCTGGGCCGGCTTGAGCACGGCCACCGAACGGCCCCGGGCGAGCGCCGCCGCGGCGATCGCGGCCGTGGTCACGGTCTTGCCGATCTCCGTGCCCGTGCCCGTCACGAACAGCACCGACATGGTTGTGCCTCCGACTCTGCGCGGCCGATCCCGCGCGCGATGACTGGGAATGTTGCGTGTGCCCGGTGCGTACCGGAACCGGTGGTGGGATGCCGGGCGGCGGGGCGCGGACACCCGGCCACCGCCGCCCGTGCGGTCAGCCCTCGCGCGCTGCCGCGCACACCGCGGCGCAGATCCGCGCCACCTCGCCGTCGCCGGTGATGTACGGCGGCATGGTGTAGATCAGATCCCGGAACGGGCGCAGCCAGACGCCCTCCCGGACCGCCGCCCGGGTCGCGGCCGCCATGTCCACCTCGTGGTCGAGCTGGACGACACCGATCGCGCCGAGTACCCGTACGTCACGCACCCCGGCGACGCTCCGGGCCGGCGCCAGCCCGTGCAGCAGCCCGGCCTCGATCCGCTTGACCTCCTGCGCCCAGTCCTGGGACAGCAGCAGTTCGATCGAGGCATCGGCGACGGCCGCGGCCAGCGGATTGCCCATGAAGGTGGGGCCGTGCGCCAGCACCGGAAGTGCGCCGCGGGAGATCCCGTCCGCCACCGCCGCCGTGCACAGCGTCGCCGCCAGGGTGAGATACCCGCCGGTCAGCGCCTTGCCCAGGCACATCACATCGGGTGCGACGCCCGCGTGTCCGGCGGCGAAGAGGGCCCCCGTACGGCCGAAGCCGGTGGCGATCTCGTCGAAGACGAGCAGCACGTCATGCGCATCGCAGGCTTCCCGCAGCACCCGCAGATAGCCGGGGGAGTGGAACGACATCCCGCCCGCCCCCTGCACCACGGGCTCCACGATCACCGCCGCCAGCTCCTCGGCGTGCCGGCCGATCAGCTCGCGCAGCTGCGCGGCGTACGCCTCGTCCGGCGCCGCGTCGAAGCCGGCCGGCGGGGCGTCCGCGAAGATCTGCCGCGGCAGCACCCCCTGCCACAGCTCATGCATCCCGCCGTCCGGATCGCACACCGACATCGGCTGCCAGGTGTCGCCGTGATAGCCGCCCCGCCAGGTCAGCAGCCGCTGTTTGCGCGGCTTCCCGAGCGAGCGCCAATACTGAAGGCACATCTTGACGGCGACCTCGACCGACACCGAACCGGAGTCGGCGAGGAAGACATGCTCCAGCGGCTCCGGGGTGATGTCGACCAGCCGCTTCGCCAGCCGGACGGCCGGCTCATGGGTCAGCCCGCCGAACATCACATGGCTCATCCGCCCCAGCTGGCCCTGCGCGGCCTCGTTGAGGACCGGGTGGTTGTAGCCGTGCACCGCCGACCACCAGGACGACATGCCGTCCACCAACTCGTCCTGTCCCTCGACCGGTTCGGCCAGCCGGAGCCGGACACCGGACGCGGACTCCACCAGCAGCGGTGCGGCCTTGCCGGGCATCGGCCCGTACGGATGCCACACATGCTGCCGGTCGAGCGCGAGCAGTTCGCCGGGGGTGAGCGGCTCAGGCATTGGGCGGCAGGTCGGTACCGGCACCGCGGCGGCGCACCGAGACCAGATCACGGCGGGTGTCGTCGGACGGTGCCGAGAGGGTGGCGGCGATCTCCTCGGAGTCGCCGTCCGCGTCCGCGTCCGCGGACTCGCCGGCCGCCGTGTCGCCGTCCTGGCGGCGGTGCTCGGGCAGCGTCGTGGTGTCCGTGCCCTCGACCTCGAACCCGGCGTCCGCGATCATCGCGAGGTCGTCCTTGCCGGCCTGGCCCTCACTGGTCAGATAGTCGCCGAGGAAGATGGAGTTGACCAGGTGCAGGGCGAGCGGCTGGAGACTGCGCAGATGGACCTCGCGGCCGCCGGCCAGCCGTACCTCGATGTCCGGGCAGACGAACCGCACCATCGCCAGGATGCGCAGCGCGCGCTGCGGGGTGAGGTTCCATTCCTTGGCGAGCGGGGTGCCCTCGAAGGGGATCAGGAAGTTGACCGGGACGGAGTCCGGGTCCAGTTCGCGCAGTGCGAAGACCACATCGACGAGGTCGGCGTCGCTCTCGCCCATACCGGCGATCAGCCCGGAGCAGGCGGACATGCCGGCCGCCTGGGCCTGCTGGACGGTGGACACCCGGTCCGAGAAGTCGTGCGTGGTGCAGATGTCGCCGTAGGTGGCTTCCGAGGTGTTGAGGTTGTGGTTGTACGCATCGGCGCCCGCCGCGCGCAGCCGGCCGGCCTGGCCGTCGGAGAGCAGCCCGAGACAGGCGCAGACCTCCACGCCCTCGTTCTGCTCCTTGATGGCGGAGATGGTCTCCGAGACGCGGTCCACGTCCTTGTCCGTGGGGCCCCGGCCACTGGCCACCAGGCAGACGCGCTTGGCGCCGCCGGCCACCCCGGCCGCGGCCGCCTTGGACGCGTCATCCGGCTTGAGCCAGGTGTACTTGAGGATCTCGGCCTTCGAGCCCAGCCGCTGGGAGCAGTACGAGCAGTCCTCGGGGCACAGGCCCGACTTGAGGTTGACGAGATAGTTGAGTTTGACCCGCCGCCCGAACCACTGGCGGCGCACCTTTCCGGCCGCGGCCACGACATCGAGCAGTTCGTCATCGGAGGTCGCCAGCACGGCCAGCGCCTCTTCGCGGGTCGGCAACTCGCGCCGCAGTCCCTTGTCCACCAGTGTGTTCAGCAGGTCCATGGCGTTGATCCTGGCGTACGCCACCGCCTCCGGCCAAGGAGGATCTCCACAACGAGCTCCGATCGAGGTGTGTGTATCACCACACCGTGAGCGTGCGGAACGACCGCTAACGTCTATCGACAGCCGACAATCGAGGCCGACAGACGAAGGACGCCGATGCCGCAGGACTCCGCCCCGTCGCTGCTCCACGACACCGCGCCGGCGACCCCCGGCGAGCCCCCCGCCGCGGCCTCCCGGCCGGCGTACGACGCGGCGTTCGACTGGATCGACACGGCCCGCGCCGCACGCCATCGTGCCGGTCTGGTCCGCACGCTGCGCCCCCGCCCCGCCGACTCCCCGCTGCTCGATCTGGCCAGCAACGACTATCTCGGACTCGCCCGGCACCCCGAGGTCACGCGCGGTGCGGCCGCCGCCGCGCACCGCTGGGGCGCCGGCGCCACCGGCTCCCGGCTGGTCACCGGCAGCACCGAGCTGCACGCCCGGCTGGAGGCGGAACTCGCCGCGTTCTGCGGCTTCGAGGCCGCTTTGGTGCTGTCGTCCGGTTATGCCGCGAACCTCGCCGCCATCACCGCGCTCACCGCCCCCGGCACCCTGGTCGTCTCCGACGCGGGCAACCACGCCTCCCTCATCGACGGCTGCCGGCTCTCCCGGGCCCGTACCGAAGTGGCCCCGCACGCCGACCCCGAGGCCGTGCGCGCGGCGCTGACCGGCCACGACGGCCGGGCGCTCGCCGTGACCGACGCGGTGTTCTCGGTCGACGGCGACGCCGCGCCGCTCCCCGCGCTCGCCGGCGCCTGCCGGGCCGCGGGCGCCGCACTGCTCGTCGATGACGCGCACGGCCTGGGCGTCCTGGGTGAAGGGGGCCGCGGCGCGCTGTGGGCCGCCGGGCTCGCCGGTGACGGCGATGTGGTGACCACCGTGACGCTCTCCAAGTCCCTCGGCTCCCAGGGCGGTGCGGTGCTCGGCCCGGCCCGGGTCATCGAGCACCTGGTCAACACCGCCCGGTCGTTCATCTTCGACACCGGACTCGCCCCGGCCGCGGCCGGCGGCGCGCTGGCCGCGCTCCAGCTGCTGCGCCGTGAACCGCAGCGCGCCGCCCGGGCCGGCCAGGTGGCACGGGAGCTGCACGACCGGCTCACCGCGGCGGGGCTGGCCGCGGTCCGGCCGGACGCCGCGGTCGTCTCGGTCCGCGCCCCCTCGCCGGAGGCGGCGGTCCGCTGGGCCGCCGACTGCCGCGCGGCCGGACTCGCGGTCGGCTGCTTCCGGCCGCCGTCCGTGCCCGACGGGATCTCCCGGCTGCGGCTCACGGCCCGCGCGGATCTGACGGACGCCCAGCTCGACACGGCGGTGGGCACGATCGTGGCCACGGCGCCGACGGCCTGACGCGTACGACGTTCCGGCCCGGGGCCGGCGGCCGACACCTGCCCCGCTCCGGGCATCCGGAACCCGCTGGTGCGGTCCGCCCAAATCCGGTCTCGCGTGGCAGAGTTCACCGCAACGAGCGATAGGGCTCCGTATATGTGGGTGGATCGGGTATCTCATCGCCGGCCGGAGTGGCAGTCTGGCGCCCAGCAGAAGCCCGAGGCCGCACCGGTGTCCGGAGCGGCATCCCGGCCCCGGTGCGCACCGGAGCCGGGCCTCGGTGGGAAAGGGACGGCGCCTCGATGGCAGACCACCAAGCATCCTCACTGACTCTGCCGAGCGCCCCCGCCTCGGTCCGCACCGCCCGCAGCCACACCCTCGCCGTGCTCGCCGAATGGGGCCTGCCCGACGACTCCGCGCTCGCCGACTCCCTCCGTCTGATCATCTCCGAACTCGCCACCAACGCTGTCGTGCACACCTTCGGCCGGTCGCCGGACTTCACTGTCGAGCTGCGGCTGGAGCGCGACGAACAGCTGCGGGTCGGCATCACCGACAGCCATCCCCGCCGCCCGCGCCGGCTGCCCGCCGCCGTCCAGCAGGACAACGGCCGCGGCCTGGTCATCATCCGCTGCCTCGCCGCGGAAGCCGGCGGCCGGCTCTCGGTCGTCCCCACCGAGTCCGGCGGGAAGACCGTCTGGATCACCGTGCCGTGGCCGAACGCCGTCCGCTGAAGACCTCCGCCGCACCCGGCGACCCGTCGGGCTACGACGCGGGGGCGTGACGGGCGAAGGCCCCGCGCAACAGGGCGCGCAAGGTGTCCGCGGCCGGGGCCCCGCCGCCGGGGCGGTAGGCCACCGAGATCCGGCGGCGCAGCTCCGGCGGGTCCAGCCGGCGGACGCCCAGCGGGGTCACCGAGCCCTCCGCCATCATCTCCGGGACCACCGCCACCCCGAGCCCCGCGCTCACCAGCGCACCGACCACCGCATAGCTCGGGGACTCGCAGCGCACCGCCACACTCGCCCCGGCGGCCGCCAGTACCGCCTCCACGGCACGCCGGTTGGGGTTGGCCGGCGCCATGCTGACCAGCGGCTGACCGGCCAGCTCGGCGAGCGGCAGGCGGCCGGCGCCCGCCGACAGGGCATGGCCCGGCGCGGTGACCAGCACCAGTTCCTCGGTCAGCAGCGGTTCGAGCCGCACCCCCTCCGGCGGCGGCATCGCCTCGCCCGGCACATACTCGTGCGTCAGCGCCAGATCGACCTCGCCCAGCGCCACCGCGGCGGTGGCCTGCGGAGGTACGTACTCCGTGACGCTCAGCTCCACATCGGGGTGCGCCCGCCGGAACGCGCTGAGCGCGGGCGGCAGCAGATGCGTCCCGGCGGTCATGAACGTGCCGACCCGCAGCACGCCGCCGGAAAGCCCCGTCAGCCGGGACAGCTCGTGCCGCGCCTGATCCAGCTCGTCGAGCACCCGCCGGGCCCGTACGAGCAGCAGCTCACCGGCCGCCGTCAGCCGTGCCCCGCGGTGGTGGCGCACCAGCAGCGCGGTCCCCGCCTCCCGCTCCAGCTTGGCGAGCTGCTGGGAGAGCGCGGGCGCGGTGTAGCCCAGCCGGTCGGCGGCTCTGCTGATCGAACCGGCCTCCGCCACCGCCACCAGGGCGGCCAGCCGCGTGGGGTCGTACATAAGAACCTCTTTAGGCTCCCCAAGAACATTGCCACTCCCCATTAAAGGCTCTGACCAGCGAAACTGCTCCCATGGACGGACAGCTGATCGCCTTCACCGGAGTCGCCGCGGGCATGGTCGCCATGCCGGGCGCGGACTTCGCGGTCGTGGTGCGCCACGCGCTCGACTCGCGCCGGGCGGGGGTGGCGGCCGCGGTCGGAGTGGCGGGCGGGCTGCTGGTGCACACCGCACTGGCGGTCGCCGGGCTCGCGGCCGTGCTGGTCGCCGTGCCCGCGCTGTTCGGCGCCGTCCAACTCCTCGGCGGGCTCTATCTGTTGTACCTGGGGGTCGGCGCGCTGCTCGCGGTCGTCCAGCACCGGAAGGCGCCCGAGGACGCCGCGACCGGCCCGTCCGCGCCCCAGGCCGATCACCCGCCCGCGCTCCTGGGCACCGCACGGAGCCTGCGCCAGGGCTTCCTGACCAATGCCCTCAACCCCAAGGCCCCGGTCCTCTTCCTCAGTCTGCTCCCGCAGTTCGTCCCGGCCGGCGAGCCCGCGCTGCCCCGCACGCTGCTGCTCGCGACCATGGTCGTCGCGCTGGCGCTGGTGTGGTTCCCCGCCGTCGCGCTGCTGGTCGACCGCCTGGGCAGCTGGCTGCGCCGCCCCCGGGTCACCCGCGCCCTGGAAGCCGTCACCGGAATGCTGCTCACCACACTGGGTGGCATCCTGCTCGTCGAGGTCGTGCTGACCTGAACGGCGGCCCCCGGCACGCGGTCAACCGCGGCCGCCGTACGGCACGATCAGCACCTCGGCGCCCACCGCAGCGCCCTGGTGATCCGCGGATGGGTGCGGTCCGTCGTCTCCACCGGCCAAGTGGGCCAATCCCACCGACAATTGATCACATGTGAGACGAAATGCCGGTCAGCCCACCCGTCCGTAGGACACCGCGCCGCTCCAGATCCGTTCCAGCCGCACCACGCTTCCGGCCTTGGGGGCATGCCACATCCGGCCCCGGCCGGCATAGATGCCGACGTGGTAAATGCCGCGTGCGGAACGGAAGAAGACCAGGTCACCGCGTCTGCGCAGGGAGGCCGGGAGATGCCGGGTGCGGACGTACTGCGCGGCGGCGGTACGGGGCAGGGCCCGCCCGGCGCGCTTGAACGAGTACATCGTCAGCCCCGAACAGTCGAAGCGGTACGGCCCTTGGGCGCCGTACTGGTAGGGCGCGCCGCTCTTGGAGGCCGCGATCCGCAGCGCGTAGGCGGACACGGAGGCGGCTTCGGCGTTCCCGGCCTCTCCTGGGGCGACGGTCGTCCCGCCCAGGGTGACCAGCGTCAGAGCGGTGACGGTGCCGGCACGCGCCAGCAGATTTGGCGTCTGCATGCGCACAGTCATGCGCAAACCCTTCGTCAGCCGCCTGCGAAGGAAGACCTGTCGGGTTCGGGCAGGCGAAGATGCCCGGCCGTGCGTACGGCTTCACCCCAAGGAGTCTCGGCCCTGAGGCCGGGACCCCGTCCTGCTCGGGTCCTCCGCTCCCGCCGGTCCACAACGTCGACCTGACATCCGGTACGGCGGCGGGATTAGGCGCCCGTCCGGACCGCCCCGTCGCTGTGGCGGGGTCTTGCCGTCGAAGGGATCGTCACGCACCCGCCACCAGAATTCCGAGCTGAAAATGCCGTATGTGACATGCGTCACACTTCGCCTGAATGGTTACTTTTGTTCCCTCAAGTGCCATGGCGCGGGGCGCCGCACCCCCTGGACCAGGGGCGAAACATCAGAGGTCCAAGGAATTGCGTTTCCCCGCGCAATTCGTCGCCTCCTCACATCGGGCCCGGACGCTACGCCGTATGCGCAGCCCCGTGTGCGTGTCGCGTCAACTCTCCGTGGCCGGCGGCATCGTCACGAGCCCGGCCCGGCGCTCGCCCTCCAGCACCCGGAGCGCCCGGGTCAAGGTCTCGCGGTGCAGTTCGCTCTCACCCCGGTCGTGCATCAGCGTCAGCGCGTCGCGCAGTCCGGCGGCCTTGCCGACCAGCGCCTGGGCGGCCCGCAGTCCGGTGTAGGTGTCGCCGCCCCGGGCCGGGTTGATCCTGCCCAGCAGGTCGAGCACCTCCAGGTAACGGTCGATCAGCTCACCCTCGGCGCGCGTCAGGGCGGGCAGCGGCGGCAGTTCCGGCAGCGGCATCCGGGCTCACCGTGCGCCGAGTTGGGGGACGGACTGCTTGCGCTGACGGGTGAGCCCGTCGATCAGGCCGTATTCCTGGGCGGCTTCGGCGTCGAAGATCTTGTCGCGCTCGATATCGGCGGCGATCCGTTCCCGGGGCTGTCCGGTGTGCTCCGCCAGCATCCGCTCCAGCATGTCGCGGGTGCGCAGCAACTCCTCGGCCTCGATCTGGAGATCGGTGGCCTGGCCCTGGACGGGCTCGTGGAACGACGGCTGGTGGATCAGGATCCGGGCGCCGGGCAGGGCCAGCCGCTTTCCGGGGGTGCCGGCGGCCAGCAGTACCGCGGCGGCGGAGGCGGCCTGCCCCAGGCAGATGGTCTGCACATCGCACGACACGAAGCGCATCGTGTCGTAGATGGCGGTCATCGCCGTGAACGAGCCGCCGGGGGAGTTGATGTAGAGCGCGATGTCCTGTTCGGGCGCGGCGTGTTCGAGGTGGATGAACTGCGCCATCACATCGTTGGCGGAGGCGTCGTCGACCGGGGTGCCCAGGAAGATGATGCGCTCACTGAGCAGCTTGGAATACGGGTCCATGGTGCGCGTCCCCTGGGACGTGCGCTCGGTGAACTCGGGAAGGACATAGCGGGCCATCGGTCGCAGCATGGGCCTGCTCCTCTCTCTGTAAAAAATGTACAGGATGTACGTCCAGTTAGAATGGGACCCGATTCTAGTGATCAAGTCAAATGCCCAGGCCAGAGGCCATTTTTGCTGTTCTCCGAGGGTGGACATCTCACATATCTATTGCTGGAACTGCGGCACAAGGTCGAGATCCATCGGAAGACTGGGCGGGTCGTCGAGTGCCCGATCGACGAGATGAACCGCCCGCGGGGAGACAAGGACGCTGCCCTGTGGATCCCGCCGACCGAGCCGGAGGTCAGGCGCTGTTCACCGGCTGGGGCGGCGAGATGGCGACCTGCCGCAAGTTCGCCCCCCCCGCGCGGAACTGCACCGCATCGAATCTGATGTCGCAGGTCGGACTCAGGGCGGGCGAGGCATGCAAACTCAACCTGGTCGACATCAAGTGGGACCTGGTCCCTTCGGCAAGCTCCATGTGCGTCACGGCGAGGGCGCCCGCGGCTCGGGCCCGCGCGAGTGGATGGTGCCGCTGATCAACGGCGCCGACCGCATGCTGCGGTGGTTCATCAAGGACGTCCGGGGCCAGTTCGACGACGACCGCACTCGACCCGGTGCCCCGCTGTTCCCCTCCGAGCGCAACCGTGGTGAGGGCGTGGACGGGGTGCCGGTGAGGTGTTCGGCGCGTTGCGTGAGGAGCGGGGTGAGGTGGGGGTGCACGCCTCTGGTGCACGCCTGGAGGAGCTGACCCAGCGCGGCGAGTTCCCTGGCCCGGCCCGCGGGAGTGGTCAGAACCCCGGCGAACTCCTGCCGCAGCCGGGCCGCGGTCGCGGGCGCAGTGAGGGTGTGGGCATGGAGGAGGCCGACGTCGTAGCCGACCGGCAGCAGGCCCCAGTCGAGGACAACCAGCGGGGCGTGGGTGACGTTCGCCCAGTGCAGGTCAGCGTGCCCGGTAGTCCAGTCGTGGATCTGGGGGGCGATGCCGAGGAATCGGCGGAAGTTCCGGTCGGTCCACTGCGGTGCGCTATCTGTCGCGGACCACGCTAGGCAGATACCTCCACGGAAACCGGGATCGCTCCGCTCCTCAACATGGCTATGGCTTCTTCCCCTTCTGCTGTCGATCTGCCTGCCGACCGGTCGACGAGGTGCTCGACCGGGTCGAGCGGTCTTTGAACGTTCGTTTGGAGCGGGGGAGTGCGGTGCGCAAGCGTCGCTCGGTCGGCGCGCGCACGGACCGCGGGACCTGGGTGCGGTTGGAGCGCCGGCCTTTGGCGCGGATCGACGGCCAGGGGTGGAGCGGCACGGAGGCCGCGGCAGCGCTGGAGGGCGTCGCTATGCCGCGGTGGCTGGCCGGCGTCGCGTGGCGGGATGCATCAGACGAGGCGATGTGGCGGGCGGATGAGACGACCCTGCTTCCCGGCGCCCCGGTAAAGCCCGGGGGAACCCTCACCATCGACCCGCAGCTCGCCGACGCCTGGTGGGGGCAGCTGAACAGGTCCCTGGACGCCCTGACCGGCCAGACCACCCCGACTGGGAGGACTGGGGCATGGCACCCAGGGGCCTGGACGCTGCCTCGCTGTGGGGGAATTCCCGCTCAGGCTGCGGGAACATACGGCCGTTCACCGCCTCCCACACCGCACTGTTCGTACTGCCGCCGAAGGGGCTCATGCCCCCTCGCGCCTCCATGCCCAACTGCCACTGCTCGGCCAGCGTCTGCGCGGCATCCAGTGTGGCGATGCCGGCCAGCAGGCCGGCGGGACCATGAGGACGGGCCGGGCGGGCAGCGCACCGTCCACGACGGCGGCCGGCGGCGCCGGATCCCACGACGCGATACCCCACGCCCCGGACAGACCCCGCGCCACAGAGTCCTCCAGTACTCCGGACGCCGCCCCCAGCTTCTCCCGCGCACCCCTCGGAGTGCCGGGGAGGGAGCGCTCGGGGTGGTGCAGGAAGACCAGATCCGGAGCCCGGCGCAGATCCCGGTTGGTCTGCTCCAGCGCCTGCCGCAGGCGGGCGGCATCGAGGGAGTGCTCTGCGGTGCCGCCGTGGCGAGGGAAGAAGCCGACCTTCGTGGAGAGGGAATACCGGGCCAGGAGGCCGCTGCCGAGTCGCGACAGGGTGGAATGGGAAGTGAAATCCCGGTAGTTGAAGCTGGTGTCGATCCGGGTGATGCCTAGGTCGAGGGCGGCGGTCAGCAGGCCGCATTCGTGACGAGATCGGTGTAGCCCGAGGACAACTCGATGGTCAGGGGCGCGCACAGCTCCTCATCCGTCAAGATCGTCGCCAGTTCTTCGACCTCCGCGCCGACCGCAGTGGCCGCATGGGCCAGGTGTACGGGATGACCGCTCAGCAGGAGTCGGAGGGCGGGCAGAGCCTTGGCGGTGAAGGTGAGCTTCTACCCGCCGGCCAGCACGTTGACGCTCTCGTCGTGCTCGGTGATCTGCGGCGGGAATTCGGTGATGCACACGGCTGCCTGTAGTGGGCCGAAGATGTCCAGGAAGGGAACGTGGCGGCCCGGGGCGGCGGCTTGTTCGCGGGCCGCAAGGAAGCCGGCGGGGCCGCGGGAGTCGATCAGGGCACGGGCGGCTTCGGCCGGCTCCTGCTGCTGGGCGCGCTGGACGCTGGGGCGCCCGCCCCAGCGGTCGAGGTCTCGGCGGAAGACCTCGACCTCGCGGGACCAGTCCGCCGGCCATGGCCCGGCAGGCGACCTCCATGGTCGGTCGAAGACGGTTGCCTGGTCGAACAGCCGGTTGGCTGTTAGCAACCGCTCCAGCACATCCGGGTGAGCGATGCGCCCACGGACGAACTGCTCGCCCAGCGGCTCGGGGCCGCTCCACCCCAGCGCTTCCTCGACCTCACGGATAAGCCGGTGCTCCACAGCGCTCCTCTATTTGTGCCCGGGTCTCCGTTGTTGCGTTGTCGGACCATCCGGTTGGTTTCCGCTGCGCTCTTCGAGATGCACGATGAATGGATCGCCTTACCGCGCCGCCACCTCCCGAAGGTGATATGGGTGATATCTGCCGTAAGCTCTCTTTTGGTTCCTCCGCACTACCCAACGCACCGAAATGCAGCCGCCAGTTGATCCCCAACAGCACGGCGAGGGACACTGCCTGGCGGATGCGTGTTCCCGGCCGAGTGGCACTCGCTTCGGTATCCTCCCGTGCAGGTCATCGAAGGCCATTTACCCAAAGATTGCTGGGCAGTTGACCTCAGGGTTTCGTGGTAGCGTCCTCGTTCGAGGGACAATGCAACCTGAAAGGGAAATCGTGAACACGGAGAAGATCGCCGCTCGCCGCCTCTCGATGGAAGAGGTGGCGAAGCTCGGCGTGAAAGACAGGCTCTTCGTTTCCGCCGACACGGCAGAACTCAAGCTTCCCGACTGCTATGTCCCTGCTTTTCTGACCAAGCCCGGTGAGAATTTCGAGGGCGGCTCGGTCACGGCGAGAACCGTATTCCAGGAAGAGGTCTCCTGCCTTCCCGACGACGAGAATGAAGCCGGAATCTACTTGGCCGACGAGAACGGCTCGGTGACCATCGAGGTCCTCCAGTCCGCCGGTGTCGTGCTGGACCTGGCACTTTTCGTCCCTAGTGGGGACAAGGGGGCCCTCACGGCCCTTTACGCTGCAGCCCGGCAAGCCTTCGGCGCCGACGTCGTGCAGATCTGGCGCCAGGGCCTCAAGGAGGTTCCCGACGTGAAGGTCGACATCTTCGAGGAGCAGATTCCCCGGGGGCGCAAGGGGAGCGACAGCCCCAAGCGTGACCGTCGCGCGGTCGACACCTACCCCACCCGTGCGGACTTCATCGAGTTCTCCACGGGGTGGAAGCCGGTCGTTGAGATTCACAGGCCGGTTGTTGACGACACCCCGACCATCTGAGGCGGCGTTACCTCTCGGTCTCGGCCTGAGAGAACGCCGAGACCGCATGCGCCGGTCCCGGTCGACCCCTGAGCGGGCCCAGGGAGCCGTCGGAAAATAACTCACGAACGCCGAAGCGCCGTTCCACTCGATGACCTCGCGAGACAGCCCGCCTGACCGAGATCAAAGCCTGAAGTTATTTCTGCGACAGCCCTCAGGGCTTCGGCGTAGTCGAGTGAGGTCCACTTCGTGCTCAGGCGAGGCCGAGGAGTGTGAGGGGTCGGCGGGCGTCACGCGCATTGCGGCGACGGCCGGAGGCGATGTTCTTCGCGCCGTTCATTCGCCGGGCGCCGACCGCGAGGTTGCGCCAGGTCGCCATAGCGCGGGGTGCGCTGTCGGTCCGCCACCGCGCCCGCGGTCAGGTCGAGGAGTGCGGCCAGCGCGTGCCGCACTCCTCGCAGCCGGATAATCTGCTATCAGCCCGAACGCCCAGCCCAGCCGCTCATCCCATGCACGAGCGTCGTCCGCATCTGCACCCGTCTCTTCAGCCACGCAGGGGCCATTCCCCGGCACCGTCGGCTGGCTCCGCCCCACGGTGCGCGGAGACGCAGGCCACCGAGGCGCAATGGACATGAGACAGGAACCGTCCGCTCGCACTCCCTTCACTGCAAGTGGTCACGAAACGGATGCTCGCCGACTACGCCGAAGCCCTGCTTAGGGGATAGCCGTCCGGCGCAAGGCCCTGTGGCAGGGCGTGTCGCTGCCGGCTCAGGGCATGGGTCCTGGCCGTACTCCAGCCGGCCGCACTCGATATGTGTCCGGACAGCACTCTCTCGCTCGCCGCAGGGCCGGTGTTGCGGATGGTGTCTGGCCCGCACACGGTTCCGCACCTGCGCGCGTTGCGGCCGGGACGACCAGATCGTCGCCCGCCGCGAAGACGGGCATCCTCCGAGGGCCATGACCTTTGTGCCTCCTGCTGCGGCCGCGAGGAGAGGCCGATTACCAGCAGCAGCTCCGACGCTGCCTCAACGACGAAACCCTGCCACGCGAGCTGTGCATCGCCGGCGCCCTGATCTGCCTGTACGCACTGCCGGTCAGCCGCATCGTCGAACTCGCCACCAGCCAATTCCACTGTGAGGGCCTACCTCACGTTCGGGCGCCGCCCCGTCCTGCTACCGCCTAAGCTCGCACGACTCATCGAAGAGCAGGTCACCCACCGCAGCACCACCAACAGCCTCAACCGTGAACTCGGAGCCTCGGACCGCTACCTGCTCCCCGGAACGGTCCCCGGAAACCCCTGCGACATCGACACGCTCATGAAGCAGCTGCGAGAGCAAGGACTGCCTGTCCGTGCCGCACGCAACACAGCCATGATCGAAGCAGTGACCAGCCTCCCCCCGAGCGTCGTCGCTGACCTGCTAGGGATCCACCATGCAACCGTCGACAGATGGACCGCCCTCGCCAATGACGGCTGGGCCGGCTACCTCGCAGCCCGCCCAAACGCGTAGCGATTCGCCCGCACTGGCCGCCGCTCTTTCCTCGCTTGACACGTGGTCGTGCGGGTCGCAACCGGCGGCTCAAGTTTGGTGTCGATGTTCTGTGACAGCGGCCCTTGACCGATTCTTGCTGAAGATGGGCCAGGCAAACGGGGTGGCCTCAGTGGGACTTCGGGCTGGGAAGGCAGGCGCCGGTGGCACACGGTAACGGTGGACATCGTGCCGGCCGTGCAAGGGGCGGGCCGCAGCAAAGCCTGCGTGGGGGGCTTCCCCAGTAAAACTCGACTCTCCAATGATGGGGATCCTTGAAAACGACCAGAGATGCTCTCCGCCTCGCTCGGTCCGGTTCTCAACGAACTGGGGAGGTTCCGTGAGCGGCAAGCTGTCGATCAGGATGCTGGCCATTTTTCTGTGCCCTGTCGATCGCTTCGATGTCAAGCGGCCGCACGGGTGACTGCGATCGCGTCAGCTCGATGGTTGGGCCAACAGGGTGAGAGCAGCACGGAGCGGCTGACTCTCGGGCAAACCTCCATATTGGGCCAATTCACCCGATCGCCCTTTAAATATGCTTTAACGGTGAATCGTTCCGGCTCGGGCAGCGTGCGGGCGAACAGTACCCGAGCTGGAAAGGGGCCAGCAGCATGGCCGACTGGAAGCACATCGGCGGGTCACTGACGCGGATCGCGGTGGGATCCCGGACCAACGTCTGGGGCGTCAACGCCGCTGGTGCGATCTACCGCTACACCAACAACGACGCCAACCCGTGGATCAATATCCCCGGGAACCTGTCCGACATCGGCGCGGCCGCCGACGGCACGGTCTGGGGCTGCAACGCAGCCCATGAGGTCTACCGCTACACCGGCGATCAGGACAGCAACAACTGGAAGAAGATCAACGGCTCGCTGGTGCGGATCACGGTGGGCTCCAGGACCAACGTCTGGGGCGTCGACCCCGCCGGTGCGATCTACCGCTACAGCAACAGCGACGCGAACCCCTCCAACCCCTGGCTCAACATCCCCGGGTCGCTGTCCGACATCGGCGCGGGCGCCGACGGCACGGTCTGGGGCTGCAACGCAGCCAACCAGGTCTACCGCTACACCGGCGATCGGGACGCCAACAACTGGAAGGGCCTCAACGGCTCCCTCAAAGCAATCGACGTCGGCTCCCGCACCGCTGTCTGGGGCTGCGACCCCGGCGACGCGATCTACCACTACACCTACAGCGACACCACCCCCGCCAACCCCTGGCTCAACATCCCCGGCTCGCTGTCCGACATCGGCGTAGGCGCCGACGGCACCGTCTGGGGAGTCAACGCAGCCGGCGCGATCTACCGCTACACCGGCGACCTGCCCGGCTGACCCGCCTCCCGAGAAGAACACTGGTGTGCCACGCAACGCCCTCGGGCGCTGCGTGGCACCTCATCGTTCCAGCACCACGGACAACAGTGGCTCAGCAGGTCAGCGCGGGTTTGCTTGGGGATCCAAGGCGAGCAACTCCGAGGACACCCCGAGCAGCGGGTGGGGAGATTCGCATATCCCCGTCACCAACATGCAGTCCGGTCTACCTGACGGGCCGTACCCAGTAGCTATGGCCGAGTTTCCATCGCACCTCCCACCTGAGCGGAACGCACGTCGAACAAGCGCACACGCCCGCGAGTCCGACCGGGGTCCTAGGAGGCCGCCGGGGCGTCAGCTGGATTGTCGGCCCCCGATGACTTCCCCGGCCACAGCTGCCACAACGTCTTCCCATCATCGCCCTGCACGACCGCCGAGCACCGCACCCCTGCCGGCGCGGCGGAAGGGAGCCCGCAGAGCAACACATCGCGCGGGGAAGTCAGTTGTCGTCCGGGTCGTCCCCGGCGTAGGGGCGGGTTCGAGGTCTTCGGCCCAGGCCAGGGCCCAAGCGCGCAGGTCCGCTACCTGTTCAGGGGTCAGGCCGTAGTCGGCGAAGTCCCGGTCATCCCACCACTCGGCGCCGGCGAGGCGGTCGCGCAGGGCGTGAGGCTGAACTCGAAGCGCGCATGGCGCCGGCCGAGGCTGTCCAGGTCGGCGGTGGAGCGGTGCCGGGTCGCGGCGTGGACGTCGATGAGGTCGCGGACCGCGCCGCGGTCCGCGAGCGCGCGGACCTTGGTGCCGATCACGTCGTCCAGCGAGAGAACCGGACCGTACTCGGTGATCGTCGGCGGCGCCCAGAACGCCTCCTTGAGGACGTCGACCTCGCACTCCTCGCCCGTGGCGGGGTCGGTAGCGATGAGTCGGCCCGACAGCGGACTGGACTCGATGTGCCGGACGCCCCAGCCACGCTCGGCGAGGCCGTCGCCGACCGTGCGGACGATCTCGTCGATGGGAGCCGGGCTCTCGGTGGCCACGTCCAGGTCCTGGGAGAGCCGGTCGACCAGACCGTGGGCCTGCACGGCGTACCCGCCGGTAATTACGAGCGGTAGGGGGTGCCGATAGCGAGGACATCAGCCAGGAGCCGGCGATGCAGATCTGTCAGGTTCACGCGGCCGTCGCGGCTGTCGCGGTGGTGAGCTCGGGGAAAGCGGACTCCCACACGTCCCTGATCGGGCGGCTGATCAGCGTGCGCAGCACGGGCCACCGCGCGAGGAGCAGATCCCGATTCAGGAAGTCGACCAGGTCCTGGCGCTGCCCTTCGGCCAGGACGGTGCGGTACAGGCCCATCCGAGAGCGCGGCTGCTCCAGTCCGTAGGAGCGGCGGCCCGACCAGACCACGTGAAGCGGCAGGTCAACCGTGCCGTGGACTGGACCGCTCAGATCCTCCAGCTGCGCGGGTAGCCGCTGTGCGTACTGCGCACACAACACCTCGAACGCGTTCGGCACCGGAAACGAAGGAGACTGCACGGTCATGCCCTCAGTGTCGCCCAGCGGGTCGCGCGGTTGCCAGGCACCCACCTGGCCGGAGTTCTGCGCAGGGCTGGTCGGAGCGGGGCGTTCCGCCGCGCCGGAGACCTGCCAGGATGCAGTGCGACCAGATAGCTTTCGTCTCACCTCGTCTCACACATTTCTCACAGACGAGAGCGCACGGGAGCACGCGAGAAGCTCTGACCTGGATATTCGCTGTCGCCACGGACCACGGCGGACCCGGTGGACATTACATAGGCTAGGAACATGGCCTACGAAATTCCGGTGACGCAAGCCCGGGCGGAGCTGGCGGATCTGATCAACCGCGTTGTCTACGGCGGTGAGCGGGTGGTCGTCACCCGGCACGGCAAACCGCTGGTGGCGCTGGTATCCGCCGCTGACCTGGAGCTTCTTGAGGAGCTGGGGCGGGGTGCGCAGGGTGCGGAGGACGAGCAGGTGATCAGCACGGTCTCCACCGTGCGACAGCTCCCGTCCGCTCCGGGCGAACGGCGGCGGTTCGGGATCGCCGCGGAACACCGCGACCCGGCTGCCGGGGACCGGCGGCCGGGTCGCGAGAGCTGACGGTCAGCGCGTGCTGACCGTGCGGGGGCGCGGGTGGTTCAGGAGCTGAGCTCCCACAGCGCATGGGCGATGGCGTCGGTGTTGTTGTCCAGCGCCTTGTCGTCGATGTTCTTCGAGGTGTCGCAGGACTGGTGGTAGCAGGCGTCGAACGCCTTGCCGGCGTCGCCGCCCCAGTTCTTCGCCTGCTCCTCGGTCTTCTTGTAGTCGGCGCCGGAGAAGAGGCCGCCGACGGCGATGCCCGCGTCCTTGAAGGAGGCGTGGTCCGAGCGGCCGTCGCCCTCGGTCTCCTTCTCGGTGGCGATGTTCTTCTTGGCGAAGAAGTCCTTGAAGACCTTCTCCAGGCGGGTGTCGTCGTCGTAGACGAAGTAGCCCGGGTTCGGCGAGCCGATCATGTCGAAGTTCAGATAGGAGTCGATCTTCGACTTGTCGGCGCCGAGCTTGTCGACGTAGGCCTGCGAGCCGACCATGCCGTCCTCTTCGTCGCCGAACCAGGCGAACCGGAGGTGCTTGGTGGGCTTGAGCTCCGCCTTGGCGACGGCGAGCGCCACCTCGAGGATGCCGGCCGAGCCCGAGCCGTTGTCGTTGATGCCGGGGCCCTCGGAGACCGAGTCCAGGTGGGCGCCAGCCATCACGGTCTTGCTCTCGTCGCCGCCCGGCCAGTCGGCGACCAGGTTGTAGCCCTTGGCGCCGCTGCCGTCGAACTCCTCGACCTTGGTGGTGAATCCGGCCTTGTCGAGCTTGCCCTTGATGAAGTCGACGGACGCCTTGTAGCCCGGCTGACCGTGGGCGCGGTTGCCGCCGTTGGCGTCGGCGATCGACTGGAGCTGGTCCAGATCGCCCTTGACGGCCTTGACGTCGATGTCCGGGGCGGCCGCCGGCGCGGTCCCGGCGTAGGCACCGGCCGCGGTGAAGACGGTGGCGGCAACGGCGGCGACGGCGCCGGTGGCCAGCGCGGCCCGGCGTATTCGCGTGGAACGAGTCACGGTGTTTGCTCCGATACTGGTGTGGGGGGATGGAGCTGTTTGACGCGCACATGAGAATTGCGATCACTTTGCCAACCGTCAAGAGCGCATACCGGACAGTTGTGTTCGGCGAGCGGGCCGGGTCTGTTTTACGCCGATAGTGGCGATTCATGGCGCATGGCCGCCATCTGTTCCGTGGGTCCCGGCGGGCCTCAAGGGGTGGAATGCGCCAGCAGATTGCCTGTGTGGCCTGCGAGGTGACGGGCCGCCAGCCGCCACGGGAGACGGTGGTCGTGGCGTAACGGGCGGTGATAATGCCGCGTTACGCCAGGCGTCACAAGGGCTGTCGACAGGTCCCTGGCTGTAACGCCGCTGAAATCCCGCCGAACTAGCCTCCTGGCGTGGGGCGCTTGATGGCCAAGTGCTGAAAGTCGGTTTGCTCCTCCTTTAATTGCTGCGTGGTACATCTGTCGTCACAGGTGTGCCCACGCCTGTGACCTGGGCGAATGAGTCCAGGCGGGAAGACTGTGAGGTGGAAGGTATGCAACTGACCCCGCATGAACAGGAGCGCCTGATGATTCATGTGGCGGCAGACGTGGCTGAAAAGCGCCGCTCTCGGGGGGTGAAGCTGAACCACCCCGAGTCGATCGCGCTGCTCACCGTGCACATCCTCGAAGGCGCCCGGGACGGCCGTACCGTCGCCGAGCTGATGTCCTCCGGCCGCAAGGTGCTCACCCGCGACGAGGTCATGGACGGCGTCCCCGAGATGATCCACGACGTACAGGTCGAAGCCACCTTCCCGGACGGCACCAAGCTCGTCACCGTTCACGAACCCATCAACTGAACGGGGAGAGCGGAACATGATCCCGGGCCAGATCCTCCACGCCGACGAGCCGGTACGCCTCAACGAAGGGCTGCCCCGCACGCGGCTGACCGTCCTCAACGCCGCCGACCGCCCCGTCCAGGTCGGCTCCCACTACCACTTCGCCGAGGCCAATCCCGGCCTCGACTTCGACCGCACGGCCGCGCACGGCAAGCGGCTGAACGTCCCGGCCGGCTCCGCCGTGCGCTTCGAGCCCGGCATCCCCACCGAGGTCGAACTCGTCCCCATCGGGGGCAAGCGCATCGTCATGGGCCTGCGGGGCGAGACCGGAGGAACCCTCGATGGCTGAACTCACCCGCCAGGCGTACGCCGACCTCTTCGGCCCGACCGCCGGCGACCGCATCCGGCTCGCCGACACCGACCTCGTCATCGAGATCACCGAGGACCGCTCGGGCGGCCCCGGCCGGGCCGGTGACGAGGCCGTCTTCGGCGGCGGCAAGGTGATCCGCGAATCGATGGGCCAGTCCCGCGCCACCCGCGCCGAGGGCACCCCCGACACCGTCATCACCGGCGCGGTCGTGCTCGACCACTGGGGCATCGTCAAGGCCGACGTCGGCATCCGAGACGGCCGGATCACCGCCCTGGGCAAGGCCGGCAACCCCGAGACGATGGACGGCGTCCACCCCGACCTGGTCATCGGCCCGGAGACCGAGGTCATCGCGGGCAACGGCAAGATCCTCACCGCCGGTGCCATCGACACCCATGTGCACTTCATCTGCCCGCAGCAGGCGGACGAGGCGCTGGCCTCCGGCGTCACCACGATGATCGGCGGCGGCACCGGGCCCGCCGAGGGCAGCAAGGCCACCACCATCACTCCCGGCGCCTGGCATGTCGCCCGGCTGCTGGAGTCGATGGACTCGCTCCCGGTCAACGTCGGCCTGCTCGGCAAGGGCAACACCACCTCCCTCGCGTCCATGCGCGACCAGCTGCGGGCCGGGGTCCTCGGCTTCAAGATCCACGAGGACTGGGGTGCCACCCCTGCCGTCCTCGACGCCTGTCTGACCGTCTGCGAGGAGAGCGGCGCACAGCTCGCGATCCACACGGACACCCTCAACGAGGCCGGCTTCCTCGGTGACACCCTCGCCGCCATCGCGGGCCGTTCGATCCACGCCTTCCATGTCGAGGGCGCCGGCGGCGGCCACGCCCCCGACATGATCGCGATGGTCTCCGAGCCGAACGTACTGCCCGCCTCCACCAACCCCACCCGGCCGCACACCGTCAACACCGTCGAGGAACACCTCGACATGCTGATGGTCTGTCACCACCTCAACCCCGCGGTCCCCGAGGACCTGGCGTTCGCCGAGTCCCGGATCCGGCCCTCCACCATCGCCGCCGAGGACATCCTGCACGACCTCGGCGCCATCTCGATCATGGCCTCGGATGCCCAGGCCATGGGCCGGATCGGCGAGGTCGTCCTGCGCACCTGGCAGACCGCGCATGTGATGAAGCGGCGCCGCGGCGCGCTGCCCGGCGACGGCGGCGCGGACAACCACCGGGCCCGCCGCTATGTCGCGAAGTACACCCTCAACGCGGCCATCGCCCAGGGCATCGACCATCTCGTCGGCTCCGTCGAGGACGGCAAGCTCGCCGATCTCGTCCTGTGGGACCCGGCGTTCTTCGGCGTCAAACCGCAGCTGGTCATCAAGGGCGGCCAGATCGCCTATGCGCAGATGGGCGACGCCAACGCCTCCATCCCCACACCGCAGCCGGTGCTGCCCCGCCCGATGTTCGGCGCCACCGGCCGGGCCCCGGGCAGCAACTCGGTCAACTTCGTCGCCCCGCAGGCACTGGAGGACGGTCTTCCCGAGCGCCTCCCGCTGAGCAAGGCATTCGAGGCGATCCGCAGCACCCGCGGCATCACCAAGGCCGATATGCGCAACAACGACGCCCTGCCGCGCGTCCAGGTCGACCCGGACACCTTCACCGTGACCATCGACGGCGAGGTGGTCGAACCCCGCCCCGCCGCCGAACTCCCCATGGCCCAGCGGTACTTCCTCTTCTGAGGGGACACCCATGAGCACCCCGACGAAGGACACGTACCACCGATGAGCCGCGCAGCGCTGCTCGTCCTCGCCGACGGCCGGTTCCCCGCCGGCGGGCACGCCCACTCGGGCGGCGCCGAACCGGCCGTCGCCGCGGGACGTATCAAGGACGCCGCCACCCTGGAGAGCTTCTGCCGGGGCCGGCTGCACACCGCGGGCCTGGTCGCCGCGAGCCTCGCCGCCGCGGCCGCGGCCGGCCACGACCCGCTCCTTCTGGACGACGCCGCCGACGCCCGTACGCCCGTACCGGCACTGCGGCAGGTCGCCCGGCGGCTCGGCCGGCAGATGATGCGGGCGGCCCGCGCCACCTGGCCGAGCGCCGCCCTCGACGCACTCGCCACGGCCCGCCCCCGCGGCGCCCACCAGCCCGTCGTCCTCGGCCTGGCCGCCCGGTCCGCCGGTCTGCCGCCGCTCGACGCCGCCTACGCCGTGGCCTACGAGAACATCAGCGGCCCGGCCACCGCGGCGGTCCGGCTGCTCAGCCTGGACCCCTTCGACGCCACCGCCGTGCTCGCCCGTCTCACCGCCGACCTCGACCGGATCGCGGAACAGGGCGCCGAGGCCGCGCGGCGGGTCGCAGCCGAAGGGGTCGACGCACTGCCCGCGGCCTCCGCGCCGCTGCTCGACATCACCGCCCAGCAGCACGCCGCCTGGCCGGTACGCCTCTTCGCCTCCTGACCCGCCGGCCCTCCAGCCGGATCCCACCACCGCCCGCGGCCGCACCCACCACCGGAGTGACCATGCACCTCGACCACAAGGACACCTTCCCCGAGCGCTACACCTACAGCGCGGCCGGGCCCGTACGGGCCGGCTCGGCAGCCAAGGAGCGAAAGGAGAGCCGAGGCGGAGCGCAGCGGAGCGGCACCCGGCGGGCCCTGCGCATCGGACTGGGAGGTCCGGTCGGCACCGGCAAGACCGCCACCGTCGCCGCGCTCTGCCGCGCACTGCGCGACCAGCTGTCCATCGCCGTCGTCACCAACGACATCTACACCCGCGAGGACGCCGAATTCCTGCTCCGCGAGGCGGTGCTGCCCGCCGAGCGGATCTCCGCCGTCGAGACCGGCGCCTGTCCGCACACCGCCATCCGCGACGACATCTCCGCCAACCTCGAAGCCGTCGAGGACCTGGAGGAGGCGGTCGGCCCGCTGGATCTCGTGCTGGTCGAATCCGGCGGCGACAACCTCACCGCGACCTTCTCCAAGGGCCTGGTCGACGCCCAGATCTTCGTGATCGACGTCGCCGGCGGTGACGACATCCCCCGCAAGGGCGGCCCCGGCGTCACCACCTCCGACCTCCTCGTCGTCAACAAGACCGACCTCGCCCCCTACGTGGGCGTCGACCTCGAAGGCATGGCCCGCGACGCCAAGGCCCAGCGCGGCGAGCTGCCGGTCGTCTTCACCGCGCTGAAGTCGGAGAACGGCGTCCGGCCCGTGGCGGAGTGGGTCCGGGAGCGGCTGGCCGCCTGGGCCGCGGGACCGGCATGACCACCGCGCTCCGCACACCGCCGCGGGCCGCCGCCGCTCCGGCCGCCGGTCTGCGCGCCACCGCCCGCATCGTCGCGCGGCTTGCCGAGGAGGGAGGCCCCACCCGGCTGCCGGTCCTCGAAGGCGACGGCCCCTTCGCGCTGCGCCGGGTGCGCGGGTCCGGCGGGCAGGCCCGGGTCTGTGTCGTGGGCGCCATGAGCGCCCCGCTCGGCGGCGACCGGCTGGCCATCGAAGCCACCGCCGAGGCGGGCGCCGCTCTGCACCTCACGTCCGCCGCCGCGACCGTCGCGCTGCCCGGCCGCACGGCCGACCACGCCACCTATGACGTGCGGCTGACGGTGGGCGACGGCGCCCGGCTCGACTGGCTGCCGGAACCGCTGATCTCCGCGGCCGGCAGCGCGCTGCGGATGACCACCACCGTCGAACTCGCCCCCACCGCCCACCTGGTACTGCGCGAGGAACAGGTCCTGGGACGCAGCGGCGAGGAGACCGGGGCGCTGCGCAGCCGGCTCGTCGTCCGCCGGGGCGGCCGGACCCTGCTCGACCAGGAGACGGCGTACGGGCCCGGCGCCCCCGGCTGGGACACCTCGGCCGTCCTGGACGGACACCGTGCGATCGGTCAACTCCTCGTGGTGCGGCCGGAGTTCGCGCAGTCACCGGCCGAGGTGCGGCTGCTGGGCGGTGCGGCGGGGGAGCGGTCCGGCGACGGCGCGGGGCAGGGCGTGCTGGCACCGCTCGCCGGTCCCGCGGCCCTGGCCACGGCCGTCGCCCCGGACGCGCTCCGGCTGCGGCGCCTCCTGGACGAGGCCGCCCGGAGCGCCGCCGCCGGGTGACGGCGGCGGCGTGCCGGGGCGGCGCGACGGGGCGGCCCGGCTCAGACCTCCAGGTCGGACTCCAGCCGGGCAAGGCGGTGCCGCGCCAGTGCGAGATTGGAGCGCTTGCGGTCCAGCACCAGATAGAGGAAGAGCCCGCCGCCGTTCTTGCCTGTCACCGGGCGGATGATGTGGTACTGCGCGGTCAGGGTGATGAGCATGTCCTCGATGGAGCCCTGGAGTTCCAGCATCTCCATGGTGCGCATCTTGGCGCGTACGACATCGGTATTGCCGGCCGCCGCGATATTGAGATCCAGTGCTTGATTGTCGCCCAGGGTGGCCAGCGCCATACCGCTGGTGTAGTCGACCAGGGCGACGCCGACCGCGCCCTCGATGGTCGACATCGCGTCGGCGAGAGCGGATTCCATTTGAGCCATGAGGGGTCAGACCTTTCGATTTCTTGACGGTGTTTCAGCGGTTCCGGATCCGGGGTTCAGCGGCTCCGGTGTCCGGTGTCCGATGTTCCGGGGTTTCGAGGTGTGTCCGGCGTTCCGGGGGTTTTCTGCGTGCATGCGGGGACGGTTGGGGGCGTTCTCGTGTCCGGGGTGTGCTCTTATCGGTGGGGCGCCGCGTCCACGAGGGCGCCGATGCGTTCCGCGGCCTTCCGGGCCTGGAGATGGAGCCGCCCCACATTGGTGTCCGTGCTGGCCACGGCCGTCAGGACCGCGCGGCGCCCGGCCGAATAGGCGGCTATGTAGCCGGTGGCACCGCGGGTCAGGGATTCCTCGAAGGCGCCCTGGCCGGTCGCCTCGGTGAGGCGTTTGGCGACGCCGATCGCGGCGGCGGTGAGCGCGGCCAGGCCGTCCGGTTCGATGTCCGGCAGATCGTGGGCGATCACCATGCCGTCCACACTCGCGACCATCCCGCCCTGGAAATGGCGCACTTGATCGCGCAACGTGTGCAATTCATCCCGTATCCGGGGTTCGATCGTCATCAGTCTCCTTTTCCGGGCGCGTTTTCCGATGACGCGCCTCATGGTGTGCACCGTCTTCGTGCGTCAGGGCTCACAGGTTTTCCTCCAGCGCCGTACGCAGTCGGACCAGCAGGGCGATATCCGGATCGGCGGTATCGAGGAGATCCGGAACCGGTAGTTGCCAGGTCGGGGTGGCGCGTCCTTCGGCGGCGGGGGCGGCGGGCCCGTCCAGGCAGGCGCCGGGCCGGCGCCGGGGGAGCGCCGTCGGCGCCGTGGGCAGCTGGACGAGGCCGGCGGCGGCGAGACGGCGGATGTCGAGCAGGGTCGCGAACGCGGACTGGCCCAGCAGCCGGGCCAGTTCCTGCGGGGTGAGCCGGCCGTCGGCGCGGTCGAGCAGCCGCCGCTGCCGGCTTGTGGTGGGGGCGGCCGAGGAGCGCGGGCGGACGGGTATGACGGGGGAGGAGTCGACCGCCGCCCACGGATGGAGCCGGTCGAGCAGTGCCCGCCGGCGGGCCGTCGCCTGCTGGAGCGCGCCGGCGCTGATCGGCCGTACGACACCCAGCCAGTGGGCGGTCCCGGGCGTGAAGGAGGTGGACTCGGGCGGCAGCGGCAGGGCGAAGAACGCCGCGTCGAGCAGGGCGGCGAGATGGCATATCTCCAGTTCGCTCTGGGTCAACCAGCCCTCGCTGACAAGGTATTGCGCGCCCTGCTGCTGGGGTCCCGCCCGCTCGACGGCGTACTGCCAGCCCTGCGGCGGTACCTTGCCGGCCGCGATGAGGCGGATGTCGAGACCGGGGGCGGCGGTGCCCTCGACGCAGTAGACCGCGCCGTCGAGGAGGTAGAAGCAGCCGTGCGGACCACGGAGGGCGCCGGTGACCCGCTCGGCGGCGCACCGGTCGAGCAGCCCTGCCGGTGCGGGCGGGGGAGGGGATATGGGCAGGCCCATGGCTGGTTCCTTTAGCGTGCGTGCGGTGTGGCGGAGCGCGTGCTCAGGACGCGACCAGCTCCGCCGCCAGATCGCGCAGCCGGAGCCGCGCGACGGCGAGATTGGCCTGGGTACGGTCCAGCCAGAGGTAGAGGTAGGTCTGGCTGTCGAAGGCCGTGTGCACAAAACGGATGAGGTGGTAGCTGCTCTCGGCCGTGATGATCAGGTCTTCCAGGGCCGGGCCGCCGGCGCCCGAGGTGTCGAAGGTGGCGTTGCGTGCCACGGCCTGCACGACCTCGGCGGTGTCGGCGGCGGCCGCGTCATGATCGCCGTGCGGCGCCTGCCCCGCCGTGCCGAGCGTGAGACCACTGGTCCAGTCGATCAGTCCGGCGCCCAGAACGCCCGGGATCCCCATTGCCTGGGACAACACCTGATCGATACCCGGCACTTCGGATCTCCTTCGCGACGGCTCTGACAGCGCGAAAACGCCGAAGCCCTCCCCGTGGCAGTGAGTGGGAGAGCCTTCACGGAAGGTTACTGAAGCTGTGCGGCTGGCACATGCCTGTGGGGCAGGTCTACGGCAATTGACGTATTCTCGCCCCTGCACGCCCCCTTGGCGGCCATCGCGCCGTACCGCACTCCGGCAGCTCGCCCGCCCTGCTGCGCGCCCCGCCGGGCCGCCCGGCCTGCGGGTTCACCTTCTCGGTCGGGCAACTGGCGTAAGTACGGACCAAGTTGAGGATGCCACTACGGGGTTCGAATGGCGGGGGAAAGTTCGTCATCGGGCGGCGGCCTTGGCCGGAATGGTGAGGTTCCGCCGCGAGGTCCGGCCGTTCGCCCGCGGCCCGCCGGCGCCGGTGTCCGCACCGCCGGGGCGGCGGAGGCGTCCGGAGGGCGCGTCCGGACGGCCGGTCGGGGCCCGGCGGGCGTCGGCGGCGAGGCAAGAAACCTACAGGTTGGTAAAGAAGTGTGGGCCAAACCTGTTCAGGAGGGGACGGCGCACGACAGGATCCCCCTGTAAGCCTGTGATCAACGCCGCCACAAGTGGCGCACCATGCAGGGGGAATTGACCACGTGAGAAAAACAGCAGCGCTCGGCGCCGCCGGAACTCTGGTGTCCGGCGCGCTTCTCGCCGGAGCGATAACCGCCGCGCCCGCCCAGGCGGGTGAGCAGCACCAGCGCGGTTCGGCCGAAGCACGCGGTGTGGCCACCGCCGCCGCGCGCGCAGCCAAGAAGGGCATCGACTGGCAGGACTGCCCCGCGGACTGGGGCCTCAAGTCGCCGGTCCAGTGCGGCTATGTCACCGTCCCGGTCGACTACGCCCGGCCGAACGGCCGCACCATCAAGATCGCCGTCGACCGTGCGCTCAGCACCGGCGGCAAGGAGCAGCGCCAGGGCTCCCTGCTCTACAACCCCGGTGGCCCCGGCGGTTCGGGCATGAAGTTCCCGACCCGCATCACCACCAAGAACCCGCTCTGGACCAAGACCGCGAAGGCGTATGACTTCGTCGGCTTCGACCCGCGCGGCGTGGGCCACTCCGCGCCGATCTCCTGCATGGATCCGCAGGAGTTCGTCAAGGCGCCCAAGGCCGATCCGGTGCCGGACAGCGAGGCCGACAAGCGCGCCCAGCGCAAGCTCGCCAAGCAGTACGCCGACGGCTGCGCCGAGCGCAGCGGCCGCCTGCTGCCGTACATGACGACCCCGAACACCGCCCGCGACATGGACGTGATCCGTGCCGCGCTCGGTGAGAAGAAGCTCAACTACCTGGGCGTCTCCTACGGCACCTACCTGGGCGCGGTCTATGCGACGCTCTTCCCCGGGCACGTCCGCCGGATGCTCGTCGACAGCGTCGTCGACCCGTCCCGCGAGAAGGTCTGGTACCAGGCCAACCTCGACCAGGACATCGCGTTCGAGACCCGCTGGGGCGACTGGAAGAAGTGGGTGGCCAAGAACGACGCCACGTACCACATCGGCAACACCCCCCAGAAGGTCCAGGCGGCCTGGGAGAAGCTGCGGGCGACCGCCAAGAAGAAGCCCGTCGGCGGAGTCGTCGGCCCCGCCGAGCTGACCGGTTTCTTCCAGAACGCTCCGTACTACGACTCCATGTGGGCCTCGGTCGCCGAGGTCTGGAGCGCGTACCTCGCCGGTGACAGCAAGCCGCTGGTGGAGAACGCCGGTCCGAACCTCAAGGACACCGCGGGCAACATCGCCTCGGAGAACGGCAACGCCGTCTACACGGCCGTCGAGTGCACCGACGCCAAGTGGCCCACCAGCTGGCAGAAGTGGGACCGCGACAACACCCGCATCCACCAGCAGGCACCGTTCATGACCTGGTCCAACGCCTGGATGAACCTGCCCTGCGCCACCTGGCCCGTCAAGCAGCAGCGGCCGGTCGACGTCAAGACCGGCAAGGGTCTGCCGAACGTGCTGATCGTGCAGAGCGTCCGGGACGCGGCCACCCCCTACGGCGGCGCGGTCGAGCTGCACCGTCGGCTCAAGGGGTCCCGCATGATCACCGAGCGGGACGCCGGATCGCACGGTGTCACCGGTCAGGTCAACCCCTGCATCAACGACCGCGTCGATGCCTACTTCCTGTCCGGAAAGACCGACGCCAAGGACGTGACCTGCGCCCCGCACGCCACGCCCGAGCCCAGCAAGCTGTCGGCGGCGAAGTCCCTCGTGGGGGGCTTGGACCTGCCCGCAGTGCACTGACGATGACGGCATGAACGGTGCCGGCGCCACATGACGGCGCAGGGGCGGCCGGGAACCCTCCCGGCCGCCCCTGTCGTTGTGGGGGCTCGCCTCCCGGCTCCGGCGCTCAGGCCGGAAAGACCTCGGCGAAGGCGGCCCTGGTGGGGGAGTCCTCCCGGCGGTCCAGCACGGCGAACACGACCCGGTCGAACCAGCCGGAGAACCGGCCGCCGGGCAGCAGCGCCGCCGCGAACGCCCGTGCCACATCGGCCGGTTCATTGCGGAACACCCCGCAGCCCCAGGCCCCGAGCACCAGCTGACGGTGCCCGCCGGCCGCCGCGACCTCCAGCACCCGCTCCGCCCGTACCGCCAGCGCCGCGGGCACCCGCCCCATGTCGGCCGGGCCGCGCCGGGCGATCACCCCGGCGTTCGGCGCGGCGGCCGTCAGGAAGCCCGCCTCGTACGGCACATCGAGCAGCCTGCCGCGGTCGTCGCGGAACACCGGGACGCCGGGGGAGAGGATCACCCGGTCGCTGTAGAAGGGGCTGGGATCGGCCCGGTGGGCCGCGTAGAACTCCGGGGCCTCGCGCACACAGGCGTAGAGCGCCGACCCACGGCACAGCGCCTCCTCCTGGGCCTGCGCGCCGTTGAGATAGCCGCCGCCGGGATTGCGCGCCGAGGCGAAATTCAGCACCGCGAGCGGGCCCGCGCCCGACCCGGCCAGCCGCCGCCCCGCCGTGAGACTGCCTTCCCCCGTCACCTCGAAGACCGTGTCCACGCCCGGCGGCCGCCCCGCCACGGCGACCGGCTCCGGACCGTACAGCCGGGTGCCGGCCCGGGCCCGTCCGACCGCCGCCGCGATCTCCACCAGCCGTCCGCCCGGGGCGCGGTACGCACCCGCCGCGACGATCCGTTCCGTCTCCTGAGCCATGCCACGCAGTCGGGCGCTCATCGTCGGCACCCCCGTATCCGTTGCTTCACAGCGATCAAGGTACGGGCCCGCCACGCCGCCCGCGAACGGATATCGCCGGCCGCCCGGCGCGCTCCTCAGCCGTTCCCGCCCCGCCCCGCCAGCCACCGGTCCTCGGCCGCATAGCCGAACAGCTTCTCGTCCGGATAGAAGCCGGCCATCCGCGGGAACAGCTCCCACCAGTCCCGCCCCTTGACCCGGTTGGCCAGCCAGGCCACCGTCGCGGGAAGCGACTCCTCGTACGTCGTCACCGCGCGATAGCCCAACGCGCGCTCCGCCGCTGTCATGTCGTAGACGAGGGGATGCGGGACCGACCACGGGGTGTCGCCCACGTCGGACGACGGCGGGGGACCGTCCACCCGCACGAGCTCGCTCTCCGGCGCGCCCATCGCCGCGTCCACCGCCGCCGAGATCTCGGCCACCGTCGGCGCCTGCGGATCGGCCGCGTTGAGCACCCGCGAGCCCGGACGGCGGGCCGCCAGCCGCACCAGCTCCGCGAGATTGTCGACATGCACCGGATGGAAACGGCTGGTGCCGCCGTACGCGAGCACCCGGACCCGGCGCCCGTCCAGCACCCGCTTGACGAAGTACAGCTCCCGGGGCAGCGGACTGTACGGGCCGTGCACCGCGACGGCCCGCAGCAGCGTCACCGGCAACCGGTCACCCTGTGCCAGCAGCGTCCGTTCCAGGGCGGCCTTGCGGGTGCCGTAGTCCTTGTCGCCGGGCGGCACGGTCGGCTGGGACTCCTGGACGGGCAGCGGATAGACCGGGGAGCCGTCCGGTTCGTCCATCGTCGCGAAGCTGCGCCCGCGGTCGTCCTCGTACACCGCGCAACTGGAGATCACCACGGCCGAACCGATCCGGTCCGCCAGGGCTGTCAACTGGTCCGCATGCGAGGCGTCGTACGCCACACAGTCCAGCAGCACGTCACAGCCCGCGCCGATCAGTCCGGCGAGGGCCGCGTCGTCCTCCCGGTCCATCGCCACCGTGCGGACCTCCCCGGGCCAGGAGGCATCGCGCTCGCCGCGCCGGGACGCGGCCCGCACCTCCCAGCCGTCCCGCGCCAGGGCCCGCACCGCCGCCCGCCCGATCTGTCCACTCGCCCCGATCACTACCGCGCTGCCTGAGGTCATGCCGGGACCCTACGGTCCGTCAGGCCGTGGCCGCCGCACGGTTCGCCCACGGCGCAAGGCAGCCCCGAGGGCCCACCCACGCCCGCCGCTCAGCGCGCGGACCCCTTCCCGCCCCCGCCGTGCCCCCGCCGCCCCTGGGCCCGCGCGTGTGCCTGCGCCTCGGCCTTGGCCTCGCCCGCGTAGGTGTCGACGTACTCCTGCCCGGACAGGGTGAGGATCGCGTACATGATCTCGTCGGTGACGGCGCGCAGCGCGGTGCGTTCATCCGCCAGCCCGGCATAGCGCGCGAAGTCCAATGGCGCGCCGAAGCGGATGGTGATCCGCATGGCGCGCGGCAGCCGCCGGCCCGTCGGCTGCGCCTCGAACGTGCCGATCATCGCGCACGGCACCACCGGCACCCCCGCGGTGACGGCCATCGAGGCGACGCCGGTACGCCCCTTGTAGAGCCGCCCGTCGTGCGAGCGGGTGCCCTCCGGGTAGATGCCGAGCAACCGGCCCTTGCGCAGCACGGCGAGCCCCGAGGAGAGCGCCGCCTGCGAGGCGCGGCCGCCGGACCGGTCGACCGGGATCTGCCCGACCCCCCGGAAGAACGCCGCGGTCAGCCGCCCTTTCAGACCGGGCCCGGTGAAGTACTCCGCCTTGGCCAGGAACGTCACCCGGCGCGGCACGATCGCCGGCATCACGAAGTGATCGGCGAACGACAGATGATTGCTCGCGATGATGGCCGCGCCCTCTTCCGGCACATGCTCCAGCCCCTCGATCCGCGGCCGGAACACCAGCCGCAGCAGGGGCCCGAGAAGGAGGTACTTCAGCACCTGATAGAGCACAGCGCAGCTCCCTGATCCGTCGTCCCGCCCGGGCGGCTACTCGTCCCAGGTGACGAGCGGGCCCGGAGACGGCCAGTGAGTTTATGGGCAAGTGCCGCGGCGGGTAACCACCTTCGGCCGGATCGATACTGACTCCTCCCCGGCAGCCGAGGAGATCCGGACGGCGGGAGCCCGGCTGATCCGGTGGGTGAGGAGGGAGGACGCCCGGGGCGCTCCTGCCTTCTCAGTGCGGTGCGGATTCCAGAAGCGCACGGAACCGTCGGGCGAAGAGGTACGCATCGCCGGGCCAGCGCGCGGACAGATAGCTGCCGTCCTGCACGACGAACGCCCGGGTGTCATCGGTCGCGGTGCCCCGCGCGGCAAGGACCCTCGGCCCGCGCGCGAACTGCGTGCCCGGGTCAGCCAACGCGGCCCGGACCTCGTCCTCCACATACGCCGGATACGTACGGTAGTAGCGCCCGAGCCGCCATGCGGTCGCCAGATATGCCGACCGCTCCATGTACTTCGGCAGACATGTCGTACGCCGGTCCGCCAGCACACTCCGGCCATCGGACGCCGCACGGGTCCGCGCCAGGACCAGCACACCGTGACAGATCGCTCCCACCGGCCGCCGCAGCTCCCAGAAACGGCCGATCTGCCGCCGTAGCACCTCCGAGCCCAGGTACTGCCGCATCCCCGGTGCGTGCCCGCCCGGCAGAATCAGCCCGTCGTACTCCTCCGGGGCCAGCTCCGCCCAGCCGACGGTCGTGCTGAACTCCTCGCTGCGGGTGAGCTCTTCGTAGAAACGCTTGGGCTCTTCCGCAGCGCCGAGCTGTCCGAAGAGGACGCCGCGGAGGAGCCGCGGGTCGGCTGCCGGCCGGGTCCCGGCGTGTTCGGTGGCGAAGACGACCCGGTGGCCGGCGTCGGTGAGCAGCCGCCAGGGCACCGCCACCTCGGTGACATCGACATCGCGGTCGGGGACCGGCATCAGTACGCGCACCCGGACAGCATCGCACCCGCTTGTTACCTTTCGGTATCCCCTTTGGCATCCGCGGACAACTTTCGACTCGCCCTGAACCGCGGCGAGTTGGCGCGCCGTACTGTCCGGCAACCGAGCCCGCCCCCACGGTCCGGGCCGAGGACAGGAGTCAGAGATGTCCCGCAAGAAGAAAGCCGGCCGGCGCCAGAAGATCATCATCGGTGTCAGTGCCGCGGCACTCGTCGGCGGTATCGCCATCGTCACCACGGGCACCAGCCAGGCATCGGCGGCCTGCGACGGACTGGCCACCGCGCTGAGCAACAATCAGAAGTTCATCGCCGACCAGAAGGCCAAGCCGGACGCCCAGTCAGCGGCGCGGATCGCCAACCGGGAGGCCGTGATCAAACAGATCCAGTTGCAGCAGCGGGAAGCGGGCTGTTCCGGGGACGGGGGTGCGGCCGCGGGCGCCCCGCCGGCGGCGGACCAGCCACCCGCCGACGGCGCGGGGGCCGCGTCACAGGAGCCGTCCGGATCGGCGCAGCCACCCGCCTCGGACGATCCGCCCGCCTCCGATGACGCGTCCGCCTCCGCCGCCCCGCCGGGCGGCGAGGGCGATGTGGTGTGCCCCGGCTCGACGGTGACCCTCTCCGGCGAGGGCGGCGCACCGGCGGCGTCCAGCGGCGAGTTCCCCACCGGGACCAAACTGAAGGTGACCAACCTGGACAACAACAAGTCGACGACCGTCTCCGTCACTTCGACGTCCGGCAGCTGTGTGCTGCTCAACAACGCGGCCTTCGAGCAGGTACGTGAGGACGGCAAGTTCCTGATCCGGCGCGCCCGCATCGAGCGCGTGGGGTAACCCCGGTCCGGTGGCCGGCAGCGGAGCCGCCTCCTCCGTTGCCGGCCACCCTGTCTCCTGGACCGCATCCGCAGGCCGTACGGGCGACCTCACGGCGTGGCCGCTTGCCCGCCGGGGCGCGGCGAGGTGCCCTGGGGCCGCCGGGCGCCGCGTGTCCTGTCGGGCTCCCGCATGTGACCCCACCCGAGCGTTCCCAGGAGACCGCGATGCCCGTGAGCCGTCGACGCCGATCCGCCCGTGCCACCCTGCCCGCCACCGCGTTGGCCACCCTGTCCCTCGCCCTGCTCTGCGCCGGTCCGGCCGGCGCCGATGAGCCGCCGGCGCCCGGCGGAGACCAGGGCCTGGTGCTCACCATGTCCGGAGCGGGCAACACCTGGACCCGGGGGGTGCGCCTGAGCTGCCCGGACATCCACCGCCGACATCCGCACGCGGGCGCCGCCTGCGACGCGCTGACCTGGGCCCGCGGGGACCTGGACGCCCTGCCCGGCGAACCGCACACCTGCACCAGGGAGTACGACCCGGTGACCGCCACCGCGACCGGCACCTGGCGCGGTGTCCCCGTCAACTGGCGCAAGGAGTTCCCCAACGCCTGCACGATGGACTCCGCCACCGGGGCCGTCTTCCGCTTCTGATCGGCGCCCCGCGCCGGCGGGCTCAGACCGGCCGGGCGGCCACCACCCCGATCGTCACCAGCGCCACCACCACCCAGGAGAACCAGACCCACCCATTGGCGCCCAGCGCCACGGTGTAAGCGGTCGCCGCCACCAGTCCGCCCACCGTGCACACGGCCATCGTTTTCGCAGATCCGGGCATACCCGCACCCTCCTCACGGCGGCCGGGCGCCGAGGGAAACGACGCGGGCCGCGGCCATGGGACCATCGTCCCCGGCCGCGGCCCGTACCGCCAGAGCGGCGGTGCGCCGTCACCGCCCCCGGGCGTTGAGCGAGGCGAGATAGGCGTTGTAGTCGGCCAGATCCTTGTCACCGTTGCGGTCGGCGGCCCGGTCCGCGCGCTGCGACTGACGCTCCTCGGACTTGTACCACTGGAAGACCAGCGCGATCAGTACCACCACGGACGGGATCTCACTGAAGGCCCAGGCGATCCCGCCGGCGGCCGACTGGTCGGAGAGCGCGTCGATCCCGAGCGAGGCGGGCGGGTTCAGGAAGGTGTCGACCATCGGCTCCGTGGCCATCATCAGCGCGATACCGAAGAACGCATGGAACGGCATGCCCGCGAACAGCTCCAGCATCCGCATCACATAGCCGGGCCGGTGCGGGCCCGGGTCGACGCCCATGATCGGCCAGAAGAACACCAGGCCCACCGCGAGGAAGTGCACCATCATCCCGATGTGCCCGGCCCGGGACTCCATCAGGAAGTCGAAGAGCGGCGAGAAGTAGAGCCCGTAGAGGCTCGCGATGAACAGCGGGATGGTGAACGCCGGGTGCGTGATGATCCGCATGTAGCGGCTGTGCAGCAGCGCCACCAGCAGTTCGCGCGGCCCCTTGCGGCCCCGTCCGGCGGTGGGCAGGGCGCGCAGCGCCAGCGTCACCGGCGCCCCGAGCAGCAGCAGGATCGGCGAGAGCATGCTGATGACCATGTGCTGGACCATGTGCACGCTGAACATCGCCATGCCGTAGTCATTGAGCCCGGTGCACATCACCAGGGCCACCGACACCACACCCACGGCCCAGGCGACGGTCCGGCCCACCGGCCAGGCGTCCCCACGGCGCCGCAGCCGGATCACCGCCCAGCCGTACAGCCCGAGCCCCAGCAGACAGCCGACGAGAAAGACCGGATCACCACCGAACTCCAGGCCCCTCCCCAGCGTGAACGGCGGCAGATCCATGTTCATGCCGTCCATGCCGTGCCCGCTGTGATCCATCCGCTCGCTCCTGATTCGTACCAATGCTCCGGCGACAAGAGTAGAACCGCCCCCGGCCATGGCGGTGGCCGGGGGCGGTTCGTGGAGCGCTGAACTACCGCTGGGTCACAGCACGCACTCGGCCTCGTCGTAGCGCTCCACGGGCACCGTCTTGAGCGTCTCCACGGCCTCGGCCAGCGGGACCAGCGTGATGTCGGTGCCGCGCAGCGCGGTCATCATCCCGAAGTCCCCGCGGTGCGCGGCCTCGACGGCGTGCCAGCCGAAGCGGGTGGCGAGCACCCGGTCGTACGCGGTCGGGGTGCCGCCGCGCTGGACGTGCCCGAGGATGACCGGACGCGCCTCCTTGCCGAGCCGGTCCTCCAGCTCCACGGACAGCTGCCGGGCGACCCCGGCGAACCGCTCGTGCCCGTACATGTCCTTGCCGCCGACATCGAAGGACATGGAGCCCTCGCGCGGCTTGGCGCCCTCGGCGACGACCACGATCGCGAACTTCTTGCCGGCCTCGAACCGCTCGGAGACCCGCGCGGTCAGCTCCTCGATGTCGAAGGGCCGCTCCGGCACCACGATCGCGTGCGCACCGGCCGCCATGCCCGAGTGGAGCGCGATCCAGCCGGTGTGCCGTCCCATCACCTCGACGATCATCACCCGCTGATGCGACTCGGCGGTGGTCTTGAGCCGGTCCAGCGCCTCGGTGGCGACGCCCACCGCGGTGTCGAAGCCGAACGTCACATCCGTGACCGCGATGTCGTTGTCGATGGTCTTCGGTACGCCCACGATCGGCAGCCCGGCGTCCGACAGCAGCCGCGCCGCCTTCAGCGTGCCCTCGCCGCCGATCGGGATGATCGCGTCCAGGCCCAGCTCGGCGACATGGCCGCGGGCCCGCTCCACACCGTCCCGCAGATGCGCGGGCTGCACCCGGGACGACCCGAGGATGGTGCCGCCGCGCGCCAGGATGCCGCCGACGGCATCGAGGTCGAGCTTGCGGTAATCGCACTCCAGCAGGCCCTTCCAGCCATCGCGGAAGCCGATCACCTCATCGCCGTGATCAGCGGTGGCGCGGTGGACGACGGACCGGATGACGGCGTTCAGTCCGGGGCAGTCGCCGCCGGAGGTGAGGACACCAATACGCATTGCTCGAAAAACCTCTGCAACTCAACCGGGGGCCCGGACCCCGTCGTCCGGTTGGATTCCGCACACCCTACAAGCGCGGAGCCGCCGGGAACACGTACGCCCGCAGTGCAAGACTGCGGGCGTACGAATGGGCGCGGTGGCGCTCAGGCGGGCTGGGTCGCCGCGGCGATCCGCTCCTGGCGCAGCGCCTCGTACCACTGGTCGTCCACCGGAGGCAGGGCGTTGACATCCAGCGCCAGCTTGATCAGCAGGTCGGCGATGTGCGGATTGCGCGCCATCACCGGGCCGTGCATGTACGTACCGAAGACGGTGTCGTTCCACGCGCCCTCGTAGCCGTCACCGACACCGTTGCCCTTGCCGAAGCGCACCTTGGCGAACGGCCGGGCGGTCTTGCCCAGATGCGTCACGCCCTGGTGGTTCTCGAAGCCGGTCAGCGGCGGCAGCCCCAACTGCGGGTCGATATCGGCGAGTACGTCACCGACGCAGCGTTCGGCCTCGCCGCGGGTGCTCACCACGTCCAGCAGCCCCAGGCCCTGCTGCCGCTCGCCGAGGTCATTGATGAACTCGTGGCCCAGGATCTGGTAGCCGGCGCACACCGAGAACACGATCGCGCCGTTGGAGACCGCACGGCTCAGCCCGCCGTCGCGGATCAGCCGCTCGGAGGCCAGCCGCTGCGGCCGGTCCTCGCCGCCACCGATCAGGTAGATGTCGCCGGAGGTGGGGATCTGCTGGTCGGACCGTACGTCCAGCCGCTGGACGTCCAGTCCGCGCTGGCGCGCCCGCCGCTCCACCACCAGGGCGTTCCCCTGGTCGCCGTACGTGCTCAGCAGGTCCGGGTAGATCCACACCAGACGCAGGCTGTTGTCACTCATGCTCGCTCGTCCTTGTCCGCGCATCACGTCAGTTGCCCACCCGCCGGCGCAGGTCCTGGAAGGCCGTGTAGTTGGCGATGACCTCGATCCGGCCGGGCGGTGCCAGCTGGACCGCCTCGTCGAGACTCTCGCAGACCTGGAAGTCGAGGCCCGCGACCTCCAGCCGCACCGCCAGGTCCAGCTTGCGGTCGCCGAGCACGAAGATCGGGTGCCCGGCCAGCCGGGTGTAGTCGACGTCCCACAGCCAGGAGGTGTCGGTGCCGTCCGCGCCGCGCGCGTTCACCGACATGATCACCGGGGTCGGCGGCGGGTCGATCAGCGAGAAGGTCTCCAGCCAGCCGGCCGGGTTCTTCGCCAGCAGCAGCCGCAGCTCCCGCTCCATGAACGTGACCACGTCATAGCGCCCGGCCACCGCCTGCACCGAGAACATCCGCTCCAGGGCCACCTGCGGCGGCACCCCGAAGGCGGCGGCGACCGCGGCGGACGTGGTCGCGTTCGCCTTGTTGGCGCGTCCCGGCAGCTGGAGCTTGATCGGCCAGGCGCTGCCGTGCGGGTCGAGCACATGATCGCCGGACAGCGCCCAGCTGGGCGTCGGACGGCGGAAGCCGCACTCGGCGCAGAACCAGTCCTCGCCCGGCCGCTGCATCACACCACCGCACGAGGGGCAGGACCAGGCGTCGTCCTTCCACTCCTGCCCGGCCGCGACCCAGACCACGTTCGAGGACGACGAGGCCGCCCACACGATCAGCGGGTCGTCCGCGTTGGCGATGATCAGCGCCTTGGAACCGGACAGCCCCTCCCGCCAGTGCTCGGCCAGCATCCGGGTCTCCGCGGCGCGGTCGAGCTGGTCGCGGGAGAGGTTGAGCAGCGCTATGGCCTTCGGCGTCGTATCGCGGGCGACACCGGCGAGGTACTTCTCGTCCACCTCGATGACGCCGTAGCGGGCGTCCGATCCACCGGCCAGCGCGGACGTGATACCGGCCGGCATGTTGGCGCCGAGCGCGTTGGAGACCACCGGGCCGCTGGCCCGCAGCGCCTCCGCGATCAGCCGCGTCGTGGTCGTCTTGCCGTTGGTCGCGGACACCAGGATGACGTCCAGGTGCCGGGCCAGCCGCGCCAGCAGGTCGGGGTCGAGCTTCAGCGCCACCCGGCCACCGATCACCGATCCGCTGCCGCGGCCCGCCGCGCGCGATACCGCCGCCGCGGCCTTGCCTGCCGTCACGGCCAGCTTGGCCCGCGGCGACAGCGGCTCCGTGTTGCCTGCCATCGTCTTTGATCCTCCTTGCATCCGGCGCCCGCCTGCCGTGGGGCTGCCGGTGGAACGCTCCTCCGCAGCCGATGACCGGCCGGGGCTTCGGTCGGGGATCAGCCTATCGAGATCCGGCCGCAGCCCCGAACCCCGCCACCCGTGCGGCGACATCCGCTGTGTGCAGGACCGTACGCTTGTCCCCATGCGTCCCCGCACCATTCCCGGCAGTTCCGGCCATGTCCGCCCGCTGCGATTGCTGGGTGATCCGGCCCTGACCGAGCCCTGTCAGGAGGTCACCGTCTTCGACGACGAGCTGGCCCGGCTGGTCGAGGACATGTACGCGACGATGTACGCCGCGCAGGGAGTGGGCCTCGCCGCCAACCAGATCGGCGTCCCGCTGCGGGTCTTCGTCTATGACTGCCCCGACGACGAGGACCGCCGTCACCTGGGGCATCTCGTCAACCCCCGGCTCATCGAGGCCGACGGCCCGGTCATCCGCGGACCCGAGGGCTGTCTCTCGCTCCCCGGCATCGAAGCCGGCACCCCGCGCCACGACCGTGCCGTGGTGACCGGCGTCGGCGTCACCGGTGAGCCCGCCACGGTGACCGGCACCGGCTTCTTCGCCCGCTGTCTCCAGCACGAGTGTGACCATCTCGACGGCGGTCTCTACGTCGACCACCTGACCGGGCTGCGCCGCCGGCGGGCGCTCCGGGCGGCGGCGAAGGCTCCGTGGGCCGCGCCGGCGGAGGCGCCCGGCCGCTGAGCGACCGGCGCCGCCCGTCGTTTCACCGGCCGGCGCTCAGAAGCCGGGGCCGTCCGTGCGGTCGTCGGCCGCGGCCAGCTGCCCCCAGAGCAGATCGGCCAGCTGCTTGACCAACTGCTCGCGCGAGCACGGGCGTTCGCGCAGCCACCAGTCACCGGCGTGCTGCATCATGCCGACGATGCCATGGCCCCAGACGCGCGCGGTCAGCTCGCCGCCCGGACCCAGGTCGAGCCGGTCGGTGATCACCTTGGCCAGCTCCTCGCCGAGCCGGCGCAGCAGGGGGGCGGAGTGCCGTCCGACGTCGAAGCCGGACTCGGACGCGCTGTCCTCGTCCGACGGGTGCATCAGGAAGCGGTACACCTGCGGCCGGGCCTCGATCGCCGACAGGTAGGCGTCGAGGGTGGCCTCGACCCGGTCCCGGCGCAGGACGGGGGCGTCCAGCGCGGTGGCCAGATTGGCGAGCAGGGCGTCGGTGTGCCGGACGGCGAGCGCGCGGTAGAGCCCGCCCTTGTCGCCGAAGTGCCGGTAGAGGATCGGTTTGGTGATGCCTGCCTCGGCGGCGATGGCGTTCATCGAGGCGTCCGGGCCGTCGCGCAGCACAATGCGCTCGGCGGCCTCCAGCAGCTCCCGCCGTCGGCGCTCGGTCGCCGTCTGCCGGCGGCCGCTGTGCTCGGTGCTTTCCATGGTCGTGCTCCCCACCCTTGTGAATCCGTGGCGCTGGCGCAACGTAACACCCGATCTCCACGGCGATTTCGTTCCCAGGGGAGTTGACAGCCTTTACTGGCGAGTAACACACTTCGGGTTACCGCTAGTAACACCGCACTGCCGCAGCAGCTGGAGGGGACATGGCCGAGTTCACCATGGAGCTCAATGACGAGCAGAAGGAAGTCCGTGACTGGATTCACGGCTTCGCCGCGGACGTCATGCGCCCCGCCGCCGCCGAGTGGGACGAGCGGGAGGAGACCCCCTGGCCCGTGATCCAGGAGGCCGCCAAGATCGGTCTGTACTCCCTCGACTTCTACGCCCAGCAGTTCTTCGACCCGACGGGCCTCGGTATCCCCATGGCCATGGAGGAGCTGTTCTGGGGCGACGCCGGTATCGGCCTGTCGATCGTGGGCACCGGCCTGGCCGCCGTCGGCGTGCTCGCGAACGGCACGGAGGAGCAGATCGGCACCTGGGTCCCGCAGATGTACGGCGATGTCCATGACGTCAAGGTCGCCGCCTTCTGCTCGTCGGAACCGGACGCCGGCTCGGACGTGGCCGCGATGCGCACCCGCGCGGTCTACGACGAGGCCAAGGACGAGTGGGTGCTCAACGGCACCAAGACCTGGGCCACCAACGGCGGGATCGCCAATGTCCATGTCGTCGTCGCGGTCGTCGACCCGGAGGCCGGCTCCAAGGGTCATGCCTCCTTCATCGTCCCCCCGAACACCCCCGGTCTCTCCCAGGGGCAGAAGTTCAAGAAGCACGGCATCCGCGCCTCGCACACCGCCGAGGTCGTCCTGGAGAACGTCCGGGTCCCCGGTCACTGCCTGCTCGGCGGCAAGGAGAAGCTCGACGAGCGCCTCGCCCGGGCCCGCGAGAACGCCGGGAAGGACGGGCAGGAGAGGGTGAAGAACGCCGCCATGGCCACCTTCGAGGCGTCCCGGCCCGCCGTCGGCGCGATGGCGGTCGGCACCGCGCGGGCGGCCTACGAGGAGGCGCTGGAGTACGCCCGGACCCGCTCCCAGTTCGGCCGCCCGATCATCGACAACCAGGGCGTGGCCTTCCAACTGGCCGATATGCGCACCCAGATCGACGCCGCCCGCCTCCTGGTCTGGCGCGCCTCCTGGATGGCGGTGACCGGCAAGCCGTTCACTTCTGCCGAGGGCTCCATGTCCAAGCTCTTCGCCAGCGAGGTCGCCAAGAAGGTCACCGCCCAGGCCGTACAGATCCTCGGCGGCAACGGCTTCACCCGCGAATACCCGGTCGAGCGGATGCACCGCGACGCCGCCATCTACACCATCTTCGAAGGCACCAGCGAGATCCAGCGCCTGGTGATCGCCCGGACGCTTTCGGGGATGCCGATCCGCTAGGTCAACTCGCCGGGAACCGCGCCGACTTCCCCTCAATCAAGGCCCCACCCAGTCACTGGGTGGGGCCTTCGGCGTTTCCGGCCCCGCTGTGACGTCACGCGAGCGCCCCGCCTCCCCTCCCCTTGACGACGGGAACGCCGCGCTCTACTTTCCTTCCATAAAGCAAAACATTAGTTCCACGATACGGAATCCGGTCTCTTCGCCGCTTCGCTGGAGCTTGCCCGTGACAGGTCGACGCAGGAGTACTCGATGCCTCGAATGACAGCCGCCCGCGCCGCGGTGGAGATCCTCAAGCGGGAGGGCGTGGCCCACGCCTTCGGAGTGCCGGGTGCCGCGATCAACCCCTTCTACGCGGCGCTCAAGGGCGCGGGCGGGATCGATCACACGCTGGCGCGCCACGTCGAGGGCGCCTCGCACATGGCCGAGGGCTACACCCGGACCCACCCGGGCAACATCGGCGTCTGCATCGGGACCTCGGGGCCGGCCGGCACGGACATGATCACCGGCCTCTATTCGGCGATCGGTGACTCGATCCCGATCCTGTGCATCACCGGCCAGGCCCCCACCGCGGTGATCCTGAAGGAGGACTTCCAGGCCGTCGACATCGCCTCGATCGCCAAGCCGGTCACCAAGGCCGCCACCACCGTGATGGAGGCCGCGCAGGTCCCCGGTGTCTTCCAGCAGGCATTCCATCTGATGCGCTCCGGACGCCCCGGCCCGGTCCTCATCGACCTGCCCATCGATGTCCAGCTGACCGAGATCGACTTCGACCCCGAGACGTACGAGCCGCTGCCCGCCTTCAAGCCGGCCGCGACCCGCGCCCAGATCGAGAAGGCCGTCACGCTCCTCAACGCGTCCCGGCGCCCGCTGATCGTCGCGGGTGGCGGCATCATCAACGCCGACGCGTCCGGGCTGCTGGTCGAGTTCGCCGAGCTGACCGGCGTCCCGGTCGTGCCCACCCTGATGGGCTGGGGCATCCTCGCCGACGACCACGAGCTGAACGCCGGCATGGTCGGCCTCCAGACCTCGCACCGCTACGGCAACGCGAACTTCCTGGAGTCCGACTTCGTCCTCGGCATCGGCAACCGCTGGGCCAACCGCCACACCGGCAAGCTGGACGTCTACACCCGGGGCCGCACCTTCGTCCATGTCGACATCGAGCCGACCCAGATCGGCAAGATCTTCGCCCCGGACTACGGCATCGCCTCGGACGCCAAGGCCGCGCTGGAGCTCTTCGTCGAGGTGGCCAGGGAGCTCAAGGCCGCGGGCAAGCTGCCGGACCGCGGCGCATGGGCGGCGTCCACCCAGGAGCGCAAGGCGCAGCTCCAGCGCCGTACGCACTTCGACAACATCCCGATGAAGCCGCAGCGCGTCTACGAGGAGATGAACCAGGCATTCGGCCCGGAGACCCGTTACGTCACCACCATCGGCCTCTCCCAGATCGCCGGCGCGCAGATGCTGCACGTCTACAAGCCGCGCCACTGGATCAACTGCGGCCAGGCCGGCCCGCTCGGCTGGACCATCCCGGCCGCGCTCGGCGTCGCCACCGCCGACCCGGAGACCCCGGTCGTCGCGCTCTCCGGCGACTACGACTTCCAGTTCATGCTCGAAGAGCTGGCCGTCGGCGCCCAGCACAAGATCCCGTACATCCATGTCCTGGTGAACAACGCCTACTTGGGCCTGATCCGTCAGGCGCAGCGCAACCTCGACATCAACTTCCAGGTCAACCTGGAGTTCGAGAACATCAACGCGCCGGAGCTGGGCGTCTACGGCGTGGACCACGTCAAGGTCGCCGAGGGCCTGGGCTGCAAGGCCATCCGGGTCACCGACCCGAGCCGGCTGGGCGCCGCCTTCGAGGAGGCCAAGAAGCTGGCCGCCGAGCACCGCGTCCCGGTCGTCGTCGAGGCCATCCTCGAACGGATCACCAATATCTCGATGAGCGGTTCCGACATCGCCAGTGTCAACGAGTGGGAAGACGTCGCGACCGAGCCCGGTCACGCACCCACCGCGATCAAGCCGCTCAAGGTCTGACGCCGGACCGGCACCGGACCCGGTACGGACGGCGGGCCGGGCCCGGTGCGAACCCCCGCGCCCGGCGTCACCGCCCCACCCGTAAAGCCCCGGACGGCACTCCGCCGCCGTCCTCCCCTTCCGTGATGTGAGAGAGGCACCGCATGAGCAATCTTCCCAAGGTCGCGTGGATCGGTCTGGGCATCATGGGCTCGCCCATGGCCGAGAACCTGATCAAGGCCGGATACCCGGTGACCG
>NZ_JBHXFI010000019.1:0-131434 GCF_042724075.1 Streptomyces sp. NPDC127097
CAACGGCTCCACGACAGCCCACGACTCATCGGTCAACTCATGACGACGCACCACGACTTACCAACAGCACAAACCACTTTGCGGACACGGCCTAGCAGGACACCCGCCCGCGCGCACGTCCCACCGCATCACTCCAGCTCGATCTCCGCCCCGACCGACCGCTCCCGGGCTGCCGCGACGACCAGCGCCGCGGCCGCGGCGTCCTGCACCGCCACCCCGACGGATTTGTAGAGGGTGATCTGCTGGTCCGAGGAGCGGCCCGGTTTGTTGCCGGCGAGGAGTTCGCCCAGCTCGGCGTGTACATGCCCGTCCGTGATGACGCCGTCGCGGAGGGGGCCCAGCAGATCGTTGCTGCCCGCGGGGAAGGGCGCCAGCGCCGCCTGCCGCGACTCGACGCACACCAGCGCCTCGGCGACCGTGGCATCGTCGATCTCCCGGCCGTCCGGGTTGAAGCCGACCGAGGTCACATGCACTCCTGGTGTCAGCCAGGAACGGCGGATGACGGGCTCGACGGAGTGGGTGGTCGCGGCGGCGATATCGGCCCCGTCGAGCGCCTCGGCGTAGGTGGCCGCCGCCTCGACGGGCACCTGGAGGGCAGCGCACAGTTCGTCGGCCAGCACGGCCGCCTTCGTCCGGTCGCGGCCGGCCACCCGGATCCGCCGGATCGGGCGCACCCGGCACATCGCCTCGGCATGCGACCGGGCCTGTGCGCCGGTACCCAGAACGGCCAGCACCGAGGCGTCCTCACGGGCCAGCAGGCGCGCCGAGAGCGCCGAACCGGCGGCGGTCCGCGCCGCGGTGATCGCCGTACCGTCCAGCAGCGCCGAGGGCGCGCCGGTCTCCGGATCGAAGACGACGATCAGTGCCTGGTGGGTCGGCACCGGGGTGCCGCTGTTCCGCGGAAAGACGGAGACCAGCTTGCTCGTGAGCGCCCCGGCGGACGGCACGAAGCCCGGCATGGCCGCCAGGAAGCCGTCCCGTTCCGGCAGCGTCACGGCGACGCGGTCCGGGGCGGAAGCACGGCCCGCGCTGAGATCCGTCATCGCCGACGCCAACGCGTCGATCAGCGCATCCAGCTCGAGCAACGCCTCGACCTGCGAACGCCCCAGTACCAGCATCCCGGCTCCACCTCCTGATCAGAGCTGCCCGACCGACTGCGCCGGGCCGAGGGGTCGACCGTAGTCCCCTCCCCGTACTGCCGTCTCCCATAAGGCGCGCGGACCGTCCACGGGCCCTTCAGGCCGGGCCCAGGGTGCAGGGGTGGCTCAGGAAGTTGCCGAGCCGGCCCTCGGTATCGCCGTTCTTGTAGGCGTGGGCCTCACCGGTCAGCGCGCCGTCGGCAAGCCGGAGGTACAGTCCCAGCTCCGGGCTGTTGATCCGGGCGTCCGCGGTCGGGAGTTGCAGCGGGAAGGAAGCGCGCAGGTCCCAGGCCGCCGAGGCGGTCGCGGTGGTCGTGGCGCTCATGTCGGCGAGCCGCAGGGCGATCTGACGGTCCGGCAGCACATGGAGGGTGAGCGGGATCGCTCCCTCGGGTGCACTGATCCGGCCCGTCCAGTCGCCCTCCGGCAGGGTCATCGGGCGCGACGGATCGGCGATGACCGGCGTCATCGACTCGGGCGGGCAGTCCGGGGCCAGTTCCTCCAGCACGTACCGGAGGATCGCGTCGCGGGCGGCCTTGTTCGTGGAGTTGGTGAGCACCGCGACGGAGAGCAGCCGCTCGGGTACCGCGACGGCCATCGCGGCCACGCCGGGCCCGCCGCCGCCGTGGCTCTGCACCAGCGGCCCGTCGCCCGAGGACAGGCACCAGCCGAGCCCGTACCCCAGATGGTCGTTGACCGGCAGCGCGTGCCGTACGGCGGCCGCGGTCTCCGGCTTCAGCAGCCGGTCGTACGACTGGGCGAACAGCGCCAGCTCACCGGCCGGGGCCCAGCCGAGGGTGGCGCCCGGGTGGCTGCACTCGTAGTCGGGGTAGGCACGGCCGTCGGGGGTGTACCGCTGCGCCGACGGGGCCGGGCCCGGGTAGACCCTCGTGAGATGGCAGCCGGTGAGCCCGAGCGGTGCGAAGACCCGCTCGCGGAGACAGTCGCCCAGGTCCCGGCCGGTGGCCTGCTCCAGCAGCCGGCCGAGGAGGCGGTAGCCGAGGTTGGCGTAGCCGAAGCCGGTGCCCGGCGCGCGGTGGGGCACGGCGTAGCGGTCCGGGTCGTGCACCCGCTCGCCGTCGCCGTAGTCCCAGTCGTAGTACGCGCCCAAGCCGCCCCGGTGCTGGAGCAGTTGGCGTGCGGTGGGGGCCGGCCCGCCGTCGGCGCCCGGGAGCGGAACGGGGGCGTCCAGGTCCAGGAGCCCTTCGTCGGCCGCGTGGCAGACGGCGGTTGCCGTCATCGGCTTGGTGACGGACGCCAGCGCGTATGCCGTGTCCGGTGTGGCCGGGCGGCCGGTGGCGAGATCGGCCGTCCCGTAGGCGGCGGCGCGCACCACCTCCCCGCGCTCGGCCACCGCGACGGAGACCGACGGACACCCGTGCTCCTTCAGTGCCTCGGTGCAGAACTCGCTCAGCCCGTCCAGCATGGTGCCCCTCCCCGTCGTCCCGTCCATATCAGTTCACGGCTGTTCACGGGAGTCAAGAGCGCTGGTCGCAGGGTGTCTTGGCCGGGGGTGTCGCGGCCCCGGGCCGTTCAGGAGCGCGTCTGGCGCGGCCCCTCGCCGTGGCCGCGCCCGGCCGGAATGTGATCGATTCGGGGAGGAATGTGTTCGTTCGGGTTGGCGGCGCATTGTGGGCGCAGGATCGGGCACGCGAGGACAGCAGGCGTCCGGGTAAGGAGGCTGCCGAGGCAGCCGGCCGACCCGGTGAAGCCGTGCCGCACTGCCCATCGACCGCGCCCCGCCGCGGAGAACGGAGGTAACTCATGGACTGGCGTCACGACGCGGTGTGCCGCGAAGCGGACCCGGAGCTTTTCTTTCCCGTCGGCAACACCGGTCCCGCGCTGCTCCAGATCGAGGAGGCCAAGGCCGTCTGCCGCCGCTGCCCGGTGATGGGGCAGTGCCTCCAGTGGAGCCTCGAATCCCGGCAGGACACGGGTGTCTGGGGCGGTATGAGCGAGGACGAGCGGCGCGCCATGCGGCGCCGGGCCGCCCGGCACCGGGCTCGGCTTGCCTCCGCCTAGGGGAGGCCGTGCGGGCACTCGTTCCGACGGGTGCCGCACCGGTACGGCGTCCCCGTACGTGCGAGGGGGCGGTAGCGGCACGAGGTCCGCTACCGCCCCTTTGTCACGTCACGGGCAAGGAGCCGGGAAACCGCCGCCGGACGCCCGCTCAGCCCTCCGCCCGCTGGGTGACGGGGGCCCCGGTGCGGTCCCCCGGGAACTCGTACCACCGGCGCTGGAGACAGACGTAGCGCGCATCGGCCTCGACGAGACGGAGGAAGGCGGTGACGGTCTCCTCCAGGCGCGTTTGCAACGCGGGGTCGGCCAGCTGTCCGTCCTCGGTGAAGCCCTGGTGGGCCGCGCCCAGGCTGAACATGTCCGGGTAGACGCGGGTGCCGAGATGTTCCAGCGGAACCCGTAGCGCCCACAGTCCCCGGTTGCCGCCGACCAGGGACGGGGAGGCGGAGACGAGCAGCGCGTGCTTGGTCTTGAACGGCTGCGGCCGGACCCGGGAGACCCAGTCGATCGCGTTCTTCACCACTCCCGGCACGGAGGCGTTGTACTCGGGTGAGGCGAGCACGAAGCCGTCGCACCGTTCCAGCCGGTCGCGGAGCGCCAGTGCGCCGTCGGGCAGCCCCTGTGTCTCCTCCACATCACCGTCGTACAGCGGCATATCGAACTCCCGCATCGTGGCGAGATCCACGGTGGCGCCGGCCGCGGTCATCATGCGGGCCACGAGGGAGGCCAGGCGGGCGTTGCTCGATCCGGTGCGCATCGAGGCGCCGAGCACGAGTACGCGCAGCGGGCCGGGGTGTGCGTCCGTGGGCATGGTGACGTCCTTCCGTCGCCGGGGAGGCCGGTCTCCCCTCACAGCAGGTGCTCGATCCTGATCGGCAGCTCCCGCGCCCGGTAGCCGGTGGCGTGGAAGACGGCGTTGGCGATGGCCGCCGCGGCGCCGACCATGCCGACTTCGCCGAGGCCCTTGACGCCGAGCGGGTTGACGACGGTGTCCGGCACTTCCACGAACTCGACGGCGACGTCGGGGGCGTCGGCGTTGACCGGCACCAGGTACTCACCGAGGCTCGCGTTCGCCCAGCGGCCGTCGCGGGGGTCGGTCGAACTGCCTTCGAGCAGCGCCTGGCCGAGACCCCAGAGCATGCCGCCGACGACCTGGCTGTGGGCCGTCTTGGCGTTGAGGATCCGGCCGGGGGCGAAGGCACCGAGCATGCGGCGCACCCGGACCGTACCGAGGTCCGGGTCGACGACGACCTCGGCGAACTGGGCGCCGAAGGTGGCCAGCCCGTACGGGAGGTCCTGCGGTGGCGGGCTCCAGCTGCCGAGTGCCTCCAGGTCGGTCATGAAGTGACGCTCCATCAGGGCGCGGTAGCTCTCGCCGGTGTCGGGCCGGTCCCGGAGCTGCATCCGGCCCTCGCGGACGACGACGGCGGCGGGGTCCGCGTGGTGCAGCGGGGAATGGGGGTCGGCGATCGCCTGCTCGATCATCTGGTCGCGGAGCGTGGTGGCGGCCGTGTACACCGCGGCGCTGATCATTCCGGCGCCGGCCGAGCCGACCGCGGCCGCGATGTTGGGCAGGTCGGTGTCGCCGTATTCGAACCGGACGTTGCGCAGTGCGATGCCCAGTCCGTCGGCGGCGACCTGGGTCATGGCGGTACCCACCCCGGTGCCGAACTCCTGGGTACCGGCCTGCACCACCGCGGTGCCGTCGGCGTAGAGGCGGGCCCGGGCACGCTGCGGCTGCATGGGGAAGAGCACCGGGTAACCGGCGGTGGCCATGCCTTTGCCGATGAGCCGGTTGCCGTCCCGTTCGGAGCGGGGTTCGGGGTTGCGCGACTGCCAGTCGAAGCGGGCCGCGCCGCGCCGGTAGCACTCCTCGGCACCGTCGCTCGACCAGGGGTGGCCGGTGTGGGGATCGGCCTCGGCGTGGTTGCGCAGCCGCAGTTGCACCGGGTCGACGCCGATGCGGTGGGCGAGCTCGTCCATCACGCATTCCATGGCGTACATGCCCGTGGTCTCGCCGGGGCCGCGGGTGAAGGTGGGGGTCATCGTGTTGCTGCGGATCAGCCGGTAGACGCCCTCGTAGTGGGGGCAGGCGTAGACCTGGCCGGCCATGCCGAGCGAGGGTTCGGCCCATTCGTCGAAGGGCGAGGTCAGCGAGAGTTTGTGGTGGCGCAGGGCGGTGAGCCGGCCGTCGTCGGTCGCCCCGAGTTCGATGCGCTGTTCCTGCTCCTCGCGGTGGCCGCAGGAGGTGAACATCTGCTCCCGGGTGAGCGCCAGTTTGACGGGCCGGTCCACCTCCCGCGCGGCCAGGGCCGCCAGGGTGACATGCGGCCAGATCATGGCCTTGCAGCCGAATCCCCCGCCGACGAACGACGCCCGGACCCGCACCTTCGACGGCGGGATGCCCAGCAGTGCGGCCACGGTGCTCTGGGTCGCCACGATGCCCTGGGTGGCGTCGTAGAGGGTGAGCCGGTCGCCGTCCCAGACGGCCGTGGTGGCCGACGGCTCGATGGGGTTGTGGTGGTTGGCCGCGAAGTGGAAGGTGGCATCGAGGCGTTGGGTCGCGGCCTTGAAGCCGGCCTCGACATCGCCGCGCACACTGCGTGCGGGAAGGAACCCGGCGAAGATCGCCTCGGGTTCATAGCTCTGGTCGCGGCCCTCGTCCAGGGTGGTGACGGAGGGACGCCGGTCGTAGTCGACATGGAGCTGCCGGGCCGCGAAGTGGGCGCGTTCGAGCGAGTCCGCGATCACTATGGCGACGGGCTGGCCGAAGTAGTGGACGACATCGTCCTGAAGCGGGAAGAAGCTCTCCCCCGGGGCCGCGTGGCCGGCCAGGGACGGCAGCAGATGGGGCCGGCCGGCGATCTTCGGCAGGTTCTGGTGGGTGAGCACGGCGAGCACACCGTCGGCGCGCTCGGCGGCGTCGGTGCGGATTCCGGTGATCCGCCCGCTGGCCGTACGGGCGCCGACCAGGGCGGCGTACGCGGTGTTGGGCAGGGTGATCTCCGCCGAGTAGCGGCCGTGTCCGGTGACTTTGGCGGGACCGTCGACGCGGTCGACGGGCCGGCCGACGGCTTCGAGGGTGGCGCCGGTGGTCATGACGTCCCGCCTCCGGTCGTGGCAACGGTGCGCAGCGCGCGGACGAGGGTCCGCCGGGCGAGTTCCGCCTTGAACGCGTTCATCGGCCGGGTGGTGGCCGGGGCCAGTTCGGCGGTCGCGGCCCGGGTGAACGCGGCGTCGTCGGCGCGCTCCCCCAGGAGGAGGTCCTCGGCCCGGCGGGCGCGCCACGGCTTGGTGGCCACCCCGCCGAGGGCGAGCCGGACCTCGCGGATCACTCCGTCCTCCAGGGCGAGCGCCACCGCTGCCGAGGCGAGGGCGAACTCGTAGGACTCGCGGTCCCGCACCTTCAGATACAGCGATCCGCGGGCCATGGGGAGCGCGGGCACCTCGATCGCGGTGATGAGTTCGCCGGGTGTGAGCGGATGTTCGCGCTCGGGTGTATCTCCGGGGAGCAGGAAGAAGTCGTCGACGGGGAGGGTGCGGGCGCCGTCCATGCCTTCCAGGTGCACCACGGCGTCCAGGGCGACGAGGGCGACCGCCAGGTCGGAGGGGTGGGTGGCGATGCAGTGCTCACTCGTGCCGAGGACCGCATGACCGCGGTGGACGCCCTCCAGCGCGGAACAGCCGCTGCCCGGAACGCGTTTGTTGCAGGCCGATTCGGGGTCGCGGTAGTAGGCGCACCGCACCCGCTGCATCAGGTTCCCGCCCATGGAGGCCATGTGCCGCAACTGGGCGGAGGCCCCGAGCAGCAGTGCCTGGGACAGCATCGGGAAGCGCTCCACGACCGCTCGGTCCTCGGCGACCTCGCTCATCCGGGCCAGCGCACCGATGAGCAGTCCGCCGTCGGCCAGCTCCTCGACGCCGGTCAGCGGCAGCCCATTGATGTCCACCAGCCGATGCGGCCGCAGCACATCCAGCCGCAGCAGATCGAGTTCCGTGGTGCCGCCCGCGAGGAAGGAACTGCCGGGGTCACTCGTCACCGCCTCGACGGCGCTGTGCACATCCGTCGCACGGGTGTAGCTGATGGCACGCACATCACTGTCCTGTCTTCCGGTCCCGCACCTCGCGGATGGCTGCGCGGATGAGGGGATACGCCGCGCAGCGGCAGAGGTTGCCGCTCATCCACTCGGCGATCTCCGCGTCGGTCCCGGCATGTCCTTCGTTCAGCAGCGCGACGGCCGACATGATCTGTCCCGGCGTGCAGTAGCCGCACTGGAAGGCGTCGTGTTCCAGGAAGGCACGTTGCATCGGGTGCAGCTCATCGCCCTCGGCGAGGCCCTCGATGGTGGTCACCTCCCGGCCTTCGCAGCTGATGGCCAGGGTCAGACAGGACAGCACCCGGCGCCCGTCGACCCAGACCGTGCACGCACCGCAGGTTCCCTGGTCACAGCCCTTCTTGGAGCCGGTGAGAGCCATCTGCTCGCGCAGCGCGTCCAGCAGGCTCACCCGGGGTTCCAGATGCAGGACCCGGGAGACGCCATTGACGTCGAGGGCCACGTTCACACTGCCCGGCCCGCGCGTCTCCAGGAGGGCGGGCCGGGTGACGGGTATCGGCGCGCCTTTGTCTGCCACGACACTCACCTCGGAGTCGATGCCGTGAGTCCATGCCGTATGTCGAGCCTCCGTCCGGTCGTCCGGGCTCGCAACCGGGCGGCGGGGGTCTTCCGGGCGCCGGCGCGCGTGCACCCGGCGGATCCGCGCCGGGCCCCCTGCGGGATAATGCGGAGCATGCGGATCTCAGCCAGAGCGGACTATGCCGTGCGGGCCGCGCTGCAACTCGCTGACGCCCGGGACGCGGGGCCGCTCAAGGCGGAGGCCATCGCCCAGGCCCAGGACATTCCGCACAAGTTCCTCGAAGGCATCCTGAACGATATGCGCCGGGGCGGGCTGGTGCAGAGCCGGCGCGGCGGCAACGGCGGCTACCGGCTGGCCAAGCCCGCGGAGGCGATCAGCATCGCGGATGTCATCCGGGTCGTGGACGGACCGCTGGTGTCGGTACGCGGAGTCCGTCCGCCGGAGCTGTCCTACACCGGGCCCGCCCGGTCCCTGCTGCCGCTGTGGATCGCGCTGCGGGCGAATGTCCGCGAGATCCTCGACGGGGTGTCGCTGGCCGATGTCGCCGCCGCCGCGCTGCCGCCGCAGGTGGCGGAGCTGACCGAGAACCCCGAGTCCTGGACGAATCCTTAGGGCGGAAGGGCGGAAGGACGGGCCGCCCGGAGCGAGGCGCGTCCGGGGCGCGGTGTGTCCGGAGCGAGGCGCGTCCGGGGCGAGGTGTGTCCGGCGCGCCCTCGCGGCCCATGTCCCGGATGCCAAGACGGGCTTGTCCATCCCTTGAACGCCCCTTGATCCGTCCGCGGCCCGGAAGCATTCTTTTCCCTACCAATCCAGTGGGAAAACTAGGGAAGCCAGGAGGTGGGCGTGCGCGCACCGATGCGTTCCGTCCCGTCGGCCGGTGGCCTGATCTGCCCGCCCGCACCGGACGCGACCGACCGGACGGGGCAGGTCACGATGCCGGAGAAATCCCCCGCACACCCCGCTTCCCCGCAGGTCAAGTCCTGTACCGACGAGGAGATCTGGCTGCGCGTCACCCGGGAGGTCGCCGATGACCTCGCGGTCGACGCCCTGGTCCGCGACCGGGCCGGCAAGCCCCCGTTCGACGAACTCGCCCGGCTGCGCGAGGCGGGCCTGCCCGCACTGCTGACACCCCCCGGCCCCGCCGGGCGAGGCACCGACTGGCGCACCGCCTGCGCCGTCATCCGGGAGATCGCGGCAGCGGACGGTTCCATCGGCGAACTGCTGGGCCGGCACTATGTGTTGTCGTGGAGCGCACGGTTCTTCGGTACGCCGGAACGGGCCGACGAGCTCGAACTCCGGGCGAGCGCGGAGCAGTGGCTCTGGGGCGGCGGCATCGACCTCCCCGACACGGAGCCGGCGACCGGGCCCGAGCTCGCTCTGACCCCGGCCGGGGGCGGATACCTCCTCCATGGCTGCCGGTCGTTCGCCGCGGGCGTGACCGTCGCCGACCGGCTGGTGCTCGGCGCGGTGCGCACCGATACGGGCGAGTCCCTCGTGGTCTGCGTCGACCCGGCCCACCCCGGCGTGGCGGCCGCCCCCGAGCACGACCGCCTCGGCCAGCGGCTCACCGCGGCCGGCCGGATCAGCTTCGACGGTGTCCCGGTCGCCGCGGACCAGGTGCTCGGCGCCGTCCCGCGCGATGAGCACGCCCTCGCGCCGTTCGCCACGCTCGCCCCGCTGGCGCTCCGACTCGCCCTCGTCCACGTCGGTCTGGGCATCGCCGAGGGAGCGCTGGCGGAGGCCCGGGACATCACCCGCGCCGGACCGCGCGGCCGGCCGGCCGACGGGCGGGACGGGGGCGGGTACGCGGAGCGGCCGGACGCGGACCCCTATCTCCTCCTCGCGTACGGGGAATTGGTGACCGACACCCACACCGCCGCGGCCGTGGTCGAGTCGGCGTCGGAGGCCCTGGCCCGGGGCCTCCTCACGGGCCCGGAGCTCGGGGTCGACCAGCGCGCCGACATCGCGGTGCTGGTCGCCGCCGCCGAGGCCGTCACCAGCCGCTCCGCGATGCGTCTGACCACCCGCGTTCTGGAACTCACCCAGGACGCCGACTCCGCCGCCGATCCCCTCGGCTTCGACAGGTTCTGGCGCAACGCCCGCGTGCTGACGGCGCAGGCCGCCCCCACCCGCCGGCTCCGTGACATCGGTGACCACTACCTGAACGGGACGCATCCGCCGCTGACCCTGCACTCCTGACCGTGGCTCATGGGGCACGGCGGTGCGGTGCCGCGCGCCGCGCGGAGGTAATCGCCGGTGCCGTCGGCGCAGCTTCGGACGGATCGGCGCCGGGGGCTGCTACATCTCGGGTGTTGATCCCGGAGCGGGGAAGCCCGTCGGTCCTGTGAGGTGGCGCCTTGTCAGAAAGCCGCAGCGTACCCGTGCAGCCGCCCCTGAGACGAGCGGAGCCGCTCCAGCGACTGCTGTTCGGCGGGGTGTACGGCTCGGTGCTCGCCAGCGCTCTGGTGGCCGCGCTGGGCCATGAGGGCAGACCGCCGGACCCGGGCTACGACGCGCTGTGGGTGGCGCTGACGGCCGTGGCGTCGGCCGCGGCACACGGCTACGCGCACTCGATCGCGCACCGGACGAGCGACGACAAGCACGTCACCCCGAGCGCGGTGCGTTCGGTGCTGATGGAATGGCCGCTGGTGGCCGCGATGGCGCCCACCATGTTCGCGCTGTTCGGGGCCTACGCGGAATGGTGGGGCGAGGAGGGCGCGGTCGACGTCGCGCTGACCATCAATACGGTGGCGCTGTTCGGTTGGGGGGTATGGGCGGCCCGGGTGGCGGGCCGGCGCTGGGCGGCGTCCTTTCGGGCGGGTGGGGTGGACATGCTGATCGGCTTGCTCATCGTGATGGCGAACACGCTGATCCACTAGGGCGGCGGCGTACGGGCCGGGCCGCCGCTCCGGCTCAGGGTTCCACGGCGAGCCAGCCGGCGATGGCCTGGGCGATGGGCTGGTCGGTCTCCAACTGGATGAAGCCGAACTGGCCGCCCTGGTTGCATTCCAGGAACCACCAGGCGCCGTCCGCGTCCTCGGCGAAATCAAAAGCACCGTAGGCGAGTTGCGCCTCACTCATATAGGAATTCACGGCCCGGTGGACGGCGTCGGGCACCTCGACGGGCTCCCAGGTGCCCTGGTGGGTGAAGCGGCTGTCGACTTCTTCCGGATCGGCTTTCTTACGGGCTGCGTAGAGATGCTCACCGACACACGTCAGCCGGATATCCGCCTCCTTGGGGATGTGCTGCTGGAGCAGGGTCGGCCCGGCCGCCACCCCGGAGAAGTCGGTGTCCGGACTGATACGGGTGGTGGGCAGCACCATCGGAGGGTCACCGGGGTGCTTTCCGCTCACCGATTTCACCACCAGGTCCGGGTGCGCGGCGGCGAACTGCCGGGCCATCGCCGGGAACGTGGTGAGCAGCGTGGCGGGCACGAGGAAGCCGCTCCGGTGGGCGAGCCGGAGCTGCCAGGGCTTGTAGCGCGCCTGCGCGGCCGCGACCGGATGGTTCATCCAGCGCGCCTGGGTGCTGGTCAGCATGCCGTAGAGCGCATGCTCGGCCTCGGCGGTGATCCAGGCGGACTGTTCCGCGGTGCGGGCACCGGGGATACCGGGCCGGCGCACCCATACCGAACGCAGGCTGCCCAGGCTCACCATGCGTTCGCCGGATTTGAGGTATCCGTGGAAGTCGTTCTCGGCGTACTCCGCCGACAGGGCGACCCTGCCGGGCAGGTCGGCGGGGTCGAGGCGGACGAGCGGGACCCCGAGGTCCTGCAACGTCGACACCACGATGTCCGCCGTCAAATCTTCCTCGCAGGTGAGGACCAGGACGGTCATGGGCTCAGTCGTCGAAGTGGGTCTTGGAACCGGCGGTGGAGGCGGTGGTGCCGGTCGCCAGCAGCACCGCCCGGCTGGACGTGGCCGGGCGTCCGTCCGGGAGGACGTTGAGTTGCCGCGTGGCGTCGTAGCTGTACGGCGTACTGGTCGATGACTTCGCCGCCGGACGGGCGTAGCTCAACGCAAACGGTCGCATTCCATCTCCTCAAAGACCGGTTTCCGAACCCCTGGCACGGGGCAGGGGTGGAAAGCCCCTTCTTATGACTCTGCACGGAAGACGCGACAATCTGGTCAGTTAGTTGCCTCTTTTGCTCGTTTCCAGCGTTCCACTTGACTGAAAAGCGGCGAGCACGTACGCACTGTCTCCGTCATGTGTCACCGAGTAGGCAAGAGACGCAAAAACGCGTCACGCCCCGCCCGGGAGGGCGAGGCTGACCGGCCGTCAAAGAACGGTGTACCCGTTCGGGGCGCTACTCCGGGTGCACCCCGCCGAACGCGTGGTGCACCGGGGTGCCGTCCAGAAGGGCGGTGACCAGGTCCACGGTCAGCCGGTGCCAGTGAGATGCGTCACGCAGCATGGTGTGTCCGCCGCGTGGCATGGCGACCGTGTGGGCGCGGGCCCCCGCCTGCCGGGCGCGGTCGGCCAGGAGCCAGGAGCCCTCGGCGTCGGTGACCCGGTCGTCCGCGTCGTGCAGCAGCACCACGGTCCGGTCCCGCAGATGGGAGACGGGTTCCCCGGGCGGGCACCACGGGGCGAGGGCGACGACGCCGCGGACCGCCGGATGGCCACCGGTGAGCAGGGCGGCCCGGCCGCCCATGGAGTGGCCGACCAGCACGACCGGGAGGTCCGCGGCGCGGGCGGCCAGCTCGTCGAGGGCCTGCCGGGCGTCCCGGGCGGCGTCCGCCCGCGGTCCGTTCCACCCCCGGCAGCGGTAGCGCACGGACGCGAGGAGCACCTCCCGCCCGCGCAGCGCCCGGGACACCGCCGAGCCGAAGGGCCGCATCCGCAGCGCGGGGAGGTTGAGCCGCGGCGGCGGGCCGAGACCGTCGGCCCGCCCTCCGTGCAGCAGGAGCACCGCCGCCCGTGGAGTGTCCGGGCCGCGGTGGATCACCAGCGGCCGGTGCGGGACTCCCCGTGCGCCGCTGCCGGGGGCGGTGGGCCGGGCCGGTCCTGTCGTCATGGGCGGGGGTCCTCCGGGTGGGGGTGCCGGCGGGGTGGCAGCGGTACGAAGCCGCTGGTGCGGGCACGGTACGCGGCGTAGCCGGGGCGGTCGGACAGGTGGTTCTCCAGCAGCCGTTTACCACTGCCGTACGTCAGCAGCAAGGACATCACCAGCGGGGAGAGCATGGCCATCGCGGCGGTCTGCCCGTTGCCGCACGCGAGCAGGAAGAGTCCCCACCACACCAGGAAGTCACCGAAGTAGTTGGGGTGCCGGGTCCAGCTCCACAGTCCGCGGTCCATGACCCGGCCGCGGTTCGCCGGATCGGCCTTGAAGCGGGCGAGCTGGAAGTCCCCGATGCTCTCGCAGGCGAAGCCGGCCGCCCACAGCAGTCCGCCGACGACGGCGCTCGCGCCCAGCGGCACCGGTACGTACTGCGCCACCTGCACCGGCAGCGAGATCAGCCACACCAGGGCGGCCTGGAGCAGGTAGACCACCCGCAGGGCGTAGGCGTCGCGGCTGCCGGGGGCCCGGGCGAGCAGGCGGTCATAGCGGGGGTCCTCGCCCTGCCCGCGGCCGCGCCGGGCGAGATGGGCGGACAGCCGCAGCCCCCACAGGACCGTGGCCCCGGTGACCAGGAGCCGCCGGCCGTCGTCGCCGTGGCCGGCGGACATCCCGTAGCCGGCCAGGGCCACCGCGGCGAACGCCGCTCCCCAGGCGATGTCCACCAGCCGGTGCACACCCTTGGTTCGGGCGACGGCGAACGTGAGGAGCATGACGGCGCCCGCCGTCCCGGCCGCCACCGCGAGGCCGCCGGCGAACGCCGCCCAGGGGAAGCCGGTCACCGCCGGACTCCCCCCACGGACCAGCCCTCCGGTGTCGGCGGCATCGCTGCCGCTCCTCCCGGTGTCGGACGTACGGCGAGGATCTGGTCGACGCCCATCCGGCGCTCAGTGAACGCGAGTCCGCTGCCGGCCAGATACAGCCGCCACACCCGGGCGGTCGGTTCGCCCGCGAGCGCCACGAACTCCGCCCAGCGGGTCTCCAGGGTGCGGTACCAGGCGGCGATGGTCCATGCGTAGTGTTCCCGCAGCGCTTCGACGGACCGCACCTCCAGGCCGCCGGCCTCCAGCAGACCGACGGTCTCGCCCAGCGGGCGCATATGCATGTCGGGGGCGATGTAGACCTCGATGAAGGCACCGCCTCCGGGCGCGGCGGAGCCCCGTGACATCTGCTGGATCAGCGCCCGCCCCTGGGGCCGCAGCAGCGCGTGCAGCCGGGCGGCGAACGCCGGGTACTGGGCGTCGCCGACATGCTGCCACAGCAGGCGGCGCAGTGCGCGGCGCGAGCGCAGGATCACCACCGGTGCGTCCGGCGGGCCGGCCTCGCTGCCGTCCCAGGCCCGCAGCCGCACCGGAAGGCTCCCCGCGAACCGGTCGGCGAGCAGGGCCGCGAGACGGTCCGCCACCCGCGTCACCGCGGGCCCCCGTCCCGCGCCGTCGCGCCGGCCCGGGTGAGGAGCAGCTGGCGGACGTCCAGGTAACCGGCCCGGAATCCGGCCTCGGAGTAGGCCAGATAGAACTCCCACATCCGGCGGAACACCGCATCGAAGCCCAACGCCTCGACGTCGGCGGCCCGTTGGGTGAAGCGCTCCCGCCACAGTCGCAGGGTTTCGGCGTAGTGGCCGCCAAAGCCGTCGTTCTCCCGCACCCGCAGGCCGGCGGCCGCCGTGTGCTGCTCGATGGCCTCGACGGAGGGGAGCAGGCCGCCGGGGAAGATGTATTTGTGGATCCAGGTGTAGGTCGTGCGGGTGGCGCGCATCCGTGCGTGTGGCATGGTGATCGCCTGGAGGGCGATCCGGCCGCCCGGAAGCAGCAGGCGCGCCAGGGTCTCGAAGTAGACGGGCCAGAAGTCCTCGCCGACGGCCTCGATCATCTCCACGCTCACCACGGCGTCGTAACGGCCGCTCAGCTGCCGGTAGTCACACAGCTCGACCGAGACCCGGTCCGCGTGCCCGGCCCGCGCGATCCGTGCGCGGGCGAGGTCGCGCTGCTCCCGCGACAGGGTCACCGAGACGACGCGGGCGCCCCGGGCGGCGGCGCGCAGGGCCAGTTCTCCCCAGCCGGTGCCGATTTCCAGCAGCCGGGTGCCGTCGCCGACGCCCGCCAGGTCCAGCAGCCGGTCGATCTTGCGGTGCTGGGCGGCGGTCAGGTCGCTCCACTCGGCGGGACGCTTCCGGAAGACGGCCGAGGAGTACGTCATGGTCGGGTCCAGGAAGAGCGCGAACAGGTCGTTCGACAGGTCGTAGTGCCGGTGGATGTTCTGCCGCGCGCCCTCCAGGGTGTTGCGCTGCGCGCTCGGCCGGCGGCGCGCCCAGGCGCCGCGGAGCCGCTGAAGCGGCCGGGGCACCAGCGAGGTGAGGTGGGCGGCGAGGACGGTCAGCGCGCCGACCAGGTCGTCCGCCTCCCACTCCGCCGCCATATAGGACTCGCCGAAGCCGATCAGCCCGTCGGTGCCGATCCGCCGGAAGAACGCCTCCGGGTCGCTCACCCGCACCAGGGGCCCCTCGGCGCCCGTGACGGGGGCGTCGCCGAGCGCGATCCGCAACGGCAGGGCGGCCAGCGCCCGTTGGACGAGCAGCCGGGTCACGGCGGTGCGCGCCGCCGAGCCGCGCGGTCCGCGCGCCACATCGGGCCAGGTGGCCGCGTCCACCCGCGGGTGGGCCGGCGCGAGCTCGGCGTCCGGGGCGACGGCGGCGGGTTCGGTGCGGTCCGAGACGGAAGTCTTCACTTCATGCCTTCCTGGATGCGGTGGTGGGGACGGGGCCGGACGGGCAGCCGGCGCAGGAACAGGGCGATGCCGTGCCGGCGGATGCCGAGGGAGACGGCGGCCGTGGACCAGGGGCGGCGGAGCGCCGCGGTCAGCAGCCGGCCGGCGGTCGCGGGCCGCCGGGTGCCGCGCACGGTCGCGGTGAACGGCCGGGCGGCGCCGCGGCGCAGCTGTACGGTCAGATCGAGGCGGCCGGCCGGTGCGGGCAGCCGCATCCGGTAGGCGCCGTCCACCGGGAAGAACGGCGAGACATAGAAGTCCTTGGCGACCTCGGCGCGGCCCCGGTCGTCGGGGTGCAGCAGGTAGCAGTGGCGCTCGCCGTAGGTGTTGTGCACCTCGGCGACGACGCAGACGGGCGCGCCGTGCCGGTCGTGGCACCAGTACAGCGTCAGCGGGTTGAAGACATGGCCCAGCACTCGGGCGTGCGCGAGCATCAGCACCCGCCCGCCGTCGAGCCGTACGCCCCGGCCGGCCAGGAACCGCTCCAGTCCGGCCCGGATCGACGGCGCGGTGCCGGCGAAGTGGTCGCGGGGGTCGAAGCGGGCCAGCGGGCGCAGCACGGCGGGGAGCCGCGGCGGATGGTCGAGGTCGATCAGCCACAGGTAGGTCCGGTGGCGCAGGGAGTAGCGCAGCGGCGCGGTACGGGCGTGGGAGACCAGGCAGACGTAGAGGGCGGGGGCGTGGGTGCCGGTGGCGGGGCCGGCGGCCGGTGCGGTCGTGCCGGGGGTCACCATCGCACGCCCAGGGCCGCCGCGGCGTGCACGCCGGAGCGGCAGCCGTCCTCGTGGAAGCCCCAGCCGTGGTAGGCCCCGGCGAAGGCGGTGACCGCCGTGTTCAGCTCCGGCAGCCGCTGCTGGGCGGCGACCGACTCCGGGGTGTAGAGGGGGTGTTCGTACACCATCCGCGCCAGCACCCGTTCGCTGTCGATGCGGTCGGTGGCGTTGAGGGTGACGATGAAGTCCTCCGGGGTGTCCAGCCGTTGCAGCCGGTTCATGTGGTAGCTGACCCGCACCTCGTCCGCCGGGGTGGTGCAGGAGGCCATCAGGTAGTTCCAGGAGGCCCGCGCGCCGCGGGACCGGGGCAGCAGTGCGGTGTCGCTGTGGAGCACGGTGGTGTTGCGGGAGTAGCGGAAGGCGCCCAGGGTCCGCCGTTCATCGGCGGTGGGGTCGGCGAGTATCCGCAGCGCCTGGTCGGGGTGGACGGCCACGACCACCGCGTCGAAGCCGCGCTCGGCGCCGTCCTCGGTGATGATCCGGGCCCGGTCGGGTGCGCGGTGCACCGCACGGACCGGAGTGCCGGTGTGGACGGCCGTGAGCTGTTCGCCGATCCGGCTGACGTACTCCACCGAGCCGCCGGTGACCGTCTTCCACCGGGGTGAGCCGCCGACCGACAGCAGACCGTGGTGCGCGAGGAAGCGGAACAGATAGACGGCCGGGTACTGCATGGCGGTCGTGGGGGCGCAGGACCACACCGCGGAGACCAGCGGAGTGACGAAGTGGGTGACGAAGTACCGGGAGAAGCCGCAGCGGGTGAGGAACCGGCCGAGGGTCAGGGTGTCACCGCGGTCGGTGGCGAGCGTGGTGCGCGCGGCGCGGTGGAAGGCCCGGATCTCGGTCAGCATCCGCAGATAGCGGCCCCGCAGGGCGCTGCGCGGCCGGGCGAACAGTCCGGCCGGGCCGCGGGCACCGGCGTACTCCAGGCCGCAGCCCTCGCACCGTACGGACATGCTCATCTCGGAGTCCTGGGTGGCCACCCCGAGTTCACGGAACAGCCGCAGCAGCAGGGGGTAGGTGCGCTCGTTGTGGACGATGAAGCCGGTGTCGACCCGTAGTACCCGGCCGTCCGCCGAGGCCCGGTCGTGGGTGTGGGCGTGGCCGCCGAGCCGGTCCTCCGCCTCGTACAACGACACTTCGCAGCCGCCCTGTTGAAGCACGTGGGCGGCGGTGAGTCCCGCCACCCCGCCGCCCACCACAGCGATCCGTCGACGCTCCACGGTCATCCGCCTCCTCGCCTCGGCGCGGGCCGCGTCCGGGTGCGGCGGCCCGCTCACCGAGGGATTCGGCGCCAGGGTGGGCGCGGATTGGTCGGGATGTGTTCCGGACCGCAAGGCCCGGCGCGCGGCGGGGCGGTGGGCTCCGCGCCGGGGCAGCACGAGCCGGCCGCCGGCCCGTGGCGGGGCCGGCGGCCGGGGTCAGATCCGGTGGGGGCCGGAGGTCACAGCCGAAGGACGGCCAGCGGCGCGGTGGTGGGCCGGCTGGAGCCGCCCCGGGGTTCCGCCGTGACGCCGACGCCGTCCGCGCCCTGGGGTCCGCCGGTCAGCAGCATCGTGCCGGAGGAGCTGCCGGTCCGCACGAGGCCGGCGGGTTCCATCGCACCGTTGCGGCTGTACCAGAGTTCGTACACCCGCTGACCGGACAGCGCCGGCAGGCCGTGGTAGAGGAAGGCGGTCTGGCCCCTCCGCTGGGAAGCGACGACGGTTCCGCTGCCGCCGCCCTTGAGCGCGGTGGTGTGGAAGGTGGCGTCCGGGGCGGCCATCAGGGCGCTGACCGTGGCGGCCTGCTGCTCGGCGCGGGCGCTGCGGTCCCGCTGCGCGTCGGCCTCGTTCCGTGCCTGGACGGCCAGCCCGCCGGCGAGCGCGGCGACCACCAGACAGGCGGCGGCCGCGAGATAGGGCAGCCGGAAGCGGATGCCCCGGCGCAGCGGGGTCACGGTGGCGTGGCGTCCCCTCGGCGGCAGCTGCCTGACCTCGGGCAGGGCGGCCATCACCCGGGTACGCAGCCCGGCCGGGGGCACCTCGGCCACGGCCAGCGCGAGCCGGGCCGCGGTCTCCTGAAGTTCCCGCACTTCCTGGGTGCAGGCCGGGCACTGCGCCAGATGGCGGGTGAACTCGGCGGACTCCTGCTCGGACAGCGCGCCCAGCGCGTAGGCGCCGGTCAGTGTGTGCAGATCGACGGTGCTCATGCCGACACCCCCAGGCAGTCGCGGAGCCGGATGAGTCCGTCCCGCAGTCGTGTCTTGACCGTGCCCAGCGCCGCGCCCAGCAGATCGGCGGTCTCCCGGTAGGTGTAGCCGCGGTAGTAGGCGAGCGTCACCGACTCCCTTTGCAGGTCGGTGAGTTGCTGGAGGCAGCGGCGCACCTGCTCCCGCTCCAGCCGCCGCTCGACCTGCTCGCTGACCTCGTCGAAGGGCGCGGTGTAGGCGCCCATGCCGGCCCGGTGGTCGCGGTCGGACGCCGCCTGGACGGAGCGCACCCGGTCCACCGCGCGACGGTGCGCCAGGGTCATGATCCAGGCCATGGCGCTGCCCTGCCGTGCGTCGAAGCGGGCCGCGGAGCGCCACACCTCGATCAGCACCTCCTGCGCGACCTCCTCGGACTGCGCCGGATCCCGTACCACCCGGCGGACCAGGCCCAGTACGGAGCCGGCCACCGCCGTGTAGAGACTCTCGAACGCGTACTGGTCGCCCCGGGAGACGCGGGCGAGCAGGGTTTCCAGGGCACCGGTATGCGGTGCGGGGGATCGGTCGCCGCGGGCTGCGACGGGCATGGACACCTCCGGACGTGACGTGGTCACGGGTGATTCGGCGCCGTGCGACACCTGGATTGGTCGGGAGAGGATTCTTGCGGACGCCCGCACGGGAACCACACCCGGGGCGGCGGCCCGCACGCGCCCGCCGGATTTCCGCGCGTCGGATGCCGCCTCCCGGCCCGGGACTGCGGAAAGATCGCCGCGGGGGCATCGGGCGGCGAGAGGACCGGGTGTGCAGGACGCGGATGCCGTCATCGTGGGCGCGGGAGCGGCCGGGCTGTCGCTCGCCCACCGGCTGTGCGCACCGGCGGCCGGCGGCCGGCCGCTGCGGGTGGTGCTGGTCGACGCACCGCGGGGGCCGCTCACCCCGCCGGAGCGGACCTGGTGTTACTGGGAGGCGCCGGGTGGCGCGTTCGACCAGGCCCTGACCGCGTCATGGGAACGGCTGCGGGTGCACGGGCCCGGCGGAGAGGCGACGGCGGGGCGGCCCGAGCCCTTCCGGTACAAGATGCTGCGGTCGCGTGACTTCGAGGCCCTGGTGGCCGCCCGGCTCGCCGGACAGGACGCCGTGGTCCGGGCCGAGGCAACGGTGGAGTCCGTACGGGACGTCAGCGGCGGGGCCGAGGTGCGGGGGCGCGACGCGGCCGGGCGGCCGGTGACCCTCCGGGCCCGCTGGGCCTTCGACTCCCGGCCGGCCGGGCGGCTCCCTCCGGCGCGGACCACCCTCCAGCAGCACTTCCGGGGCTGGTTCGTCCGCACCCGGCGCCCGGCGTTCGACCCCACGACCGCGGATCTGATGGACTTCCGTACCCCGCAGCCCGGCCACGGTCTGTCCTTCGGTTATGTGCTGCCGCTCAACGACTGTGCGGCGCTGGTGGAGTACACGGAGTTCTCCCGCCGGGCCGTGGCCACCGCCGACTACGAGCGGGCCCTGCGCCACTACACCGGGCAGGTGCTGCGGCTGGGTGCCTTCCGGGTCACGGCCGTCGAGCAGGGCGCGATCCCGATGACCGACGGCCGCTTTCCGCGCCGGGCGGGCCGGGCGGTGTTCCGCATCGGGACCGCGGGGGGCGCCACTCGCCCGTCGACCGGATACACCTTCGCCTCCGTGCAGCGGCAGACGGCGCTGATCGCGGCCGCGCTGCTGGCCGGCCGCCCTCCGGTGCCCCCTCCCCCGCACACCGCCTGGCACCGGGCGATGGACGCCGTGCTGCTGCGTGCGCTGGACAGCGGCCGAGTGGACGGCGCCGAGTTCTTCACCGGGCTGTTCCGCACGGTGCCGATGGAGCGGCTGCTGCGGTTCCTCGACGGCCGCTCCCGTCTGTGGGAGGACGTCAGCATCGGCCTGCGCACCCCGGTGCTGCCCATGCTCCGCACCGTCGCCGAACTCCCGCTGCTGCCCCGCCGCGCCACCGTGCGCTGACCCCGCCCGCTCTTGCCCCGTCACCGGAGGAGACATCCATGGCCCTGCTGCACGACGGCGAACTGATCGCCGCCTTCGACCATGCGTCCCGCAGCTACGACCGGCTGGTCGCGGTGAATCCCGGCTACCACGGCCAACTGCGGCGTTCCGCCCGGCGGTTGGGGCTGCCCGAGGCGGGCCGTGGACTGCGGGTGCTGGATCTGGGGTGCGGCACCGGCGCCTCGACGGCGGCGCTGCTCGCGGTCGCCCCGCACGCCGAGATCACCGCCGTCGACGCCTCGGCCGGCATGCTGGCGCGCGCCGCCGGCAAGCCCTGGCCGCCCGGGGTCTCCTTCGTGCACGCACCGGTGGAACGCCTGGCCGAGGCCGGTGTGGCCGGTGGCTTCGACGCCGTCTTCGCCGCGTATCTCTTCCGCAATGTCACGGACCCGGACGCGGTCCTCGGGGCGGCACGGGAGGCGCTGGTGCCGGGCGGGCGGCTGGCCGTACATGAGTACACGCTGTCCGGCGGGGCGGTGCCCCGCGCCGTGTGGACGGCGGTGTGCGCCGGCATCCTGCGGCCGGCCGGGCGGCTCGCGGGGGACGCCGGCCTGTACCGCCATCTGTGGCGCAGCGTCCTCGCGTTCGACACCGCCGCGGAGTTCACCGGGCGGCTGCGCCGGGCGGGCTTCCGGCAGGTGCGGGCCCTGCCGCTGACCGGCTGGCAGACCGGCATCACCCACACCTTCGTCGCCGCCACGGCCGGCGTCCGCGAGGAGGGGGCGTGACGCCTCGGCCCGACGACGGCGGTACCGCGCGGCGCGGACGTGACCGGCGGGCCCGGACGGTGCCGGGGCCGCCGGGGCGGGACCGGGCGGCGGGCGACCGTCCGGAGGTGGCGGTGATCGGCGGCGGGATCGCCGGCCTTTGCGCCGCGACCGCACTGGCCGAGCGCGGGGTGCGGGTGACGCTGTACGAGCGTGCCGGGGTCCTCGGCGGCCGGCTGGCGGGCTGGCCGGTGCGGCTCGCCGACGGCTCGGCGGCGACCATGAGCCGCGGTTTCCATGCGTTCTTTCCCCAGTACTACAACCTGCGGGGGCTGTTGCGCCGGGTCGACCCGGGGCTGGGGATGCTCAGACGGCTGCCCGACTACCCGCTGCACCACCGGTCGGGCCTGCGGGACAGCTTCGCCCGGGTGCCCCGGACCCCGCCGTGGAGCGCACTGGGCTTTGTGGCGCTGAGTCCCAGCTTCACCTGGCGGGACCTGGGGCGGATGCGCCCCGGCGCCGCGCTGCCGCTGCTGGACGTCAGGGTGCCGCAGGTCTATCGGCGGCTGGACCGCGTCAGCGCCGCCGACTTCCTCGCCGGTATCCGGTTTCCCGAGGCCGCGCGGCACCTGGCCTTCGAGGTGTTCTCCCGGAGCTTCTTCGCGGACCCGCGGGAACTGTCGGCCGCGGAGCTGGTGTTGATGTTCCACATCTACTTCCTGGGCTCCAGTGAGGGGCTGCTGTTCGATGTGCCCGATGAGCCGTTTCCGCAGGCGCTGTGGGAGCCCCTCGGCCGGTATCTGGAAGGGCACGGCGTCCGGTTGTGCACGGGCACGGAGGTGACGGAGGTCGCGCCGGTGGCGGGCGGGGGGATGCGGGTCGCTGCCGGGGAGGGCGTGGACCGCCGGTTCGACGCGGTGGTGCTGGCGCTGGACCCGGGCGGGCTGGGCCGGCTCGTCGCCGCCTCGCCCGAGGTGGCGGATGCCGCCTGGCGGGCGCGGATCGGGCGGCTGCGGACCGCGCCGCCGTTCCTGGTGTCGCGGCTGTGGCTGGCACGGCGGGTGGCCGCCGACCGGCCCGGCTTCCTGGGCACCAGCGGTTTCGGGTCGCTGGACAATGTGAGCGTGCTGGAGCGCTGGGAAGGCGAGGCGGCGCGCTGGTCCGCCCGCACCGGCGGCTCGGTGCTCGAACTGCACGCCTACGCCGTCGCCCCGGGCGCCGACCGGGAACGTGAACAGCGCCGTCTGGTGGAGCAGTTGAACGCCGTCTACCCGGAGACCCGCGGTGTCCGGATCACCGACCGCCGTCACGAGTGGCGCGCGGACTGCCCGCTGTTCCCGGTGGGCGGCTTCCCCGACCGGCCCACCGTGCACACCCCCGACCCCCGGGTGGTGGTCGCGGGCGACACGGTACGGACCGGGCTGCCGGTGGCGTTGATGGAGCGGGCCGCGACGACCGGATTCCTCGCGGCGAACGCGCTGTTGGCGCGCTGGGGCCTGCGCGGCCAGACCCTGTGGACCGTGCCGGACCGGGGCCGGTCGGCGGCCCTGCGGTGGGCGGCCCGGCGGGCCGAAAGGTGACCGGGGCGCGCCGCGGTCCAGGCTACGGGCCCGCGGGCGGGGCCCGGCCGGGCCGGGCGGCACCCCACCCTCCGGGCTGCCCCCGGATGCCGCCCGGGGTCAGCCCGGATGCCGGCCGCTGGTGCGCAGTTGCCAGCGGCGTTCGGCGTAGGCGAGATCGTCCCGCCACAGCCGGCCCGCGGCGGCCCGCATCAGCGGACGCAGGGCGGGGGCGGCCGCGCGGGCCAGGGCGAAGCCGGGGCGCCGGGAGGTGGCGACGATCGCCTCGATGACCACGGTGCGCGGGCGTCCCAGGTCGTCCGGCCCCAGGGGCGTGGCATGGGTCTCCACCACGGATCCCTGCCCTTCGCCCTCCAGGATGCGCATCACCACCGTACGGGGGCCGGGGGCGGTGAACAGCGCGGTGACCGGCACCACCGCGCGTCCGGCGACCTTGAAGGAGACCTGGACGGTGAGGCCGTCGGGCCGTTCCGCGCCGTGCTCCGCCGGGGTGTCGAGCACGGTGAGGTCGACGAAGGAGTAGGGGTGGAACCAGGCACCGTGCCAGGGGTCGAGGCGGTTGGCGACCACGTCCTCGGGTTCGCAGCGGCCGGTGCCGGTGTAGACGGTGGCGACGGCGCCCGCCGGGCGCGGCCGGTCGGGCGGCACGGGCTGCACCAGCGGGCGTTCGCCGCCCGCCTCGTCGAGCCGTACCCAGGCCAGCAGCCCGTCGTCATGGGCGGGGAACGGCTCCCAGCCGGCGAACGGGGCACCGTCCAGGGCGAGTCCGTGCCACCGGCAGCGGAGGATGCCGCAGCGTACGGGCCCCTGCGCGAGGGGCGCGCCGAGGTGCGGGCAGGCCCCGGGGCCGGCGATCAGGCGGCCGCCGGCGTCCCGCCAGGCGACCACCTCGACCCCGGCGACGGTGCGGCCGAAGGCACGGCGTGCGCCGACGTCGCGGGCCGCGCCGAGGACGAACCAGTTGCCGGACGGGCGGGCGAGGGCGGCCTTGACGGCGTCGGCGATGCGCGCGGGCTTCGCGTCGCGCCAGGTGGGGTGCTGCTGTTCCCACAGCTCGGGCCGGCGGCGCAGCCGGAGCGGGAGGCGCGGGGCCCGGCGGGCCTCCTGGGTCATGGGGTTTCCTCCTGCGCGTGGTGCGGCACCCGGCCGGGCCGCACCACGGGCGGCCGGGCGGTGACGCGGGTGGCGGCGAGACGGGCCAGACCGCCGAGGGCGGTGGCCGCGCGGCGTCGGCGGGAGACCACGGCGCGGCGGTGCAGCACGGCGTATCCGTCGTCGTGCACGGCGTCGAGGATGGCGCCGTAGAGGACGAACGCGGTGCGGATACAAGGGCGGGAGACCGGATCGAGCATGGCGAGGCCGGGCTGCGCCTCGCGGTAGACGCCGCGGGTGAGTGCGGCGGCCGCCTTCAGGGCCGCGGTGATCCGCGGGTCCGGGAGGCCGGTGTCCCGGCTCCAGCGGAGCAGTGCGCGGTCGACGCCGTGCGCCGCGAGCAGATCGGCGGGGAGGTAGACGCGGCCCCGGTCGAGATCCTCGCCGACATCGCGCAGGAAGTTGGTGAGCTGGAAGGCGATGCCGAGGGCCGCGGCGTGCGGCACGGCCTCCTCCTGCGGTACGACGGTGCCGAGCACCGGCAGCATCTGTAGCCCCATCACCGCGGCGGAGCCGTGCATATAGCGCCGCAGATCGGCGTAGGTCGGATAGTCCGTCACCGTCAGATCGCTGCGCATCGAGGCCATGAAGTCCTCGAAATGGCGGTGGTCGATGCCGTACACCGCCGCGGTGTGCGCCACCGCGCGCACCACCGGTTCGCTGCTCCCGCCGCCCCGCAGGCCGTCGTCGAGGCGGCGCTGGAGGGCGTCGAGCGCCTGGGCGCGGTCCGTGGTGGGGTGGCCGGTGGCGGGGTCGTCGACGATGTCGTCGGCCCAGCGGGCGAAGCCGTACAGGGCGTGGACGGCCGGCCGGCGGGCCGCGGGCAGCAGCCGGGTGGCGAGGAAGTAGGTCTTGCCGTGCCGGGCGTTGAGCCGGCGGCAGTGGGCGTATGCCTCACGGAGGCCGGGGTCGGTGATGCCGGCGGCGTCGAGTTCGCGTGCGGTCATGCCGGGATGCCTCTCGTGGCGGGGCGGGACGAACCGGCGGCGGGACGTGGGGTCCGCGGGCCGGTGATCCGGGCCGCGGCGAGCTTGCCGGAGATGAGGACGGTGGGGACGCCCACCCCCGGGGTGGTGCCACAGCCCGCCAGGACGGCGTTCGCCGTGCCGCGTACCAGGTTGCGGGGGCGGAAGGGGCCGGTCTGCGCGAAGGTGTGGGCGGCGGAGAACGGCGTTCCGGCGGCGAGCCCCTGTGCCGTCCAGTCGGCCGGGGTGACCATGCGGTACTCCTCGATGGCGGCGCCGATGCCGGTGAGCCCCCGGCGTTCGAGGACGGCGAGCAGGCTGTCGCGGTACCGGGGGGCGAGGTCGCGCCACTCCCCGGCGCCGGGGCCGGTGTCGGTGTTGGGGCAGGGCGCCAGGATGTAGTGCAAGTGCCGCCCCGGCGGGGCGAGTTGCGGGTCGGTGGCGGTGGGGCGGGTGAGCAGCAGCGAGGGGTCGCTCATCAGCCGGCCGGTGCGGGTGAGTTCCTCGAAGGTCCGCTCCCAGGCGGCGCCGAAGGAGAGCGTGTGGTGCGCCAGTCGCGGCCAGGTCCGGTCGGTGCCGGCGTGCAGGACGACCGCGGACGGTGCGTGGCGGAGCCGGACCGGGCGCCGGGGACGCCGGCCGAGCAGCCGGTGGACGACCGGCAGATCGGGGGTGAGGACCACCGCGTCGCAGGGGATGCGCTCGTGCGCGGTGACCACCGCCGTGATCCGGTCACCGGTGCGTTCCAGCCGGGTGACGGGGTGTCCGTAGCGGAAGGCGGCACCGGCGTCGGCGGCCGCGTCCGCCATGGCCCGGGGCAGGGCGTACATCCCGCCGCGGGGGAAGTACACCCCGGCGACGGTGTCCATGTAGGCGATGACAGCATAGGCGGCCAGGGCGCGTGCGGGCGGGACCCCGGCATACAGCGCCTGGAAGGAGAAGACCCGGCGCAGCCGGGCGTCGGGCAGGAAGCGGCCGATCCGGTCGTCGAGCCGCCCGAAGCCGCCGAGTGCGGCGAGGCGGGCCAGGTCCGGGTGCATCAGCTGGAGCGGTGAGTCGAAGTTGGTGTCGATGAAGCGGTGGCGCTGGACCGCGTACAGCTGCTGGAGCCAGCGGCGCAGCCGGCGGTAGCCGTCGGCGGCCCGGGGCCCGGCGAACCGTTCGACCTCGGCCGCCATGGCCTCCGCGTCCGTGTGGACGTCCAGTTCGCTGCCGTCGGCGAACCGGGCGCGGTAGGCGGGGTGCAGGGGCCGCAGTTCCATCCGGTCGGTGAGGCGCTCGCCGACCGCGGCGAACGCCTCGTCGATGAGGTCCGGCATGGTCAGCACGGTCGGTCCGGTGTCGAGGTGATAGCCCCGGCTTTCGATCCGCCCGGCCCGGCCGCCGGGCAGCGCCGCCCGTTCGACGACCGTCACCTGCCGTCCGGCACCGAGCAGATGCAGCGTGGCGGCCAGGCCGGAGAGACCGGCGCCGACCACCACCACATGGTCGGTGGGGCCCTGGACGGTTCTCATACGGTGCCCCTCTCGGCGACCGGGGCGGGAACGGGCCCGGATGCGCTGCCGGTTCGTGCCGCCGGGCGCGGGGGGCCGGTGGCGGTGCGGAGGCCGGCGACGGACGCGAAGAGGCCGCGCAGCCGGGCGGCCGCGGCGGGTTCCGGGGCGGCCGCGGCGAGATGGCGGACGCTGCGGGCGACCAGCCGGTGGATGCGCCGTTCGACCAGGCCGGGGGCGCCGGTGGCCACGAGGACGGCGCGCACCCGCTCCAGGTCCGCGGCGTCCAGCCCGCTGTCACCGACACAGCGGTCGAGGAGCGCGAGGGCCGCCCGGTCGCGGCGCTGCACGGCGCGGGCCCGGCCGACCGCGAGCAGATAGGTGTGCTTGCCCTCCCGGATGTCGCCGCCGGACGGTTTGCCGGTCCGCTCCTGGTCCCCGAACACCCCCATCAGGTCGTCCTGGAACTGGAAGGCCACCCCGGCACAGCGGCCGGCGGCACTCAGGGCGCGGGTGGTGGGCTCATCGGCCCCGGCCAGCGCCGCGCCGAGGGCCAGCGGCCGCTCCACCGAGTACCGCGCGCTCTTGAGGTACGCGGTGCGGACGGCCAGCGCCACGGAACGGGCGCCGGCGATCTGGCCGTACAGGTCGAGGTACTGGCCGGCCACCATCTCCATCCGCATCGCCCGCCAGAGGTGCCGCACCCGCGGACCGGCCTCCGCGCCCAGTTCGACACCGGCGACCGTGTCATCCGCCCAGGCGAGGGCGAGATCGCCGGTGAGTACGGCGGCGGCGGTGCCGAACCGGCCGGCCGCTTCCACGGTGTCCGGCGTCGCGTACTGGCCGGCGAACGCGGCATGGACCGCGGGCCGGCCGCGGCGCAGCGGTGACCGGTCCATGGCGTCGTCGTGGATGAGCGCACAGGTCTGGAGGAGTTCGACGGCGGCGGCCACCCGGAGCGCCGTCGCCACGTCACCGGCGCCCGGCCGGTCCTGGCAGGACCGCAGCCCCCACCACAGGAACTGGGAGCGGGTGCGCTTGCCGCCGTCCAGGGTGAAGCGGGCGACCCGGGCGGCGACATCGCGTGCGAAGGTGCGCTCGATCCCGGCCGCCCGCGCGACCTGCTCACCGAGGACGCCGACGAGCATCCGTCCCACGGCGGCCGGCACATCCGCGTCGACGGTGTCCGGTCCGAGGCCGGCTGAGCAGGTGTCAGCACGGTGCGGTACGGCCGTCCCGGGCCGCGGACCGGCCGGCGGCGGGCTGGTCTCGCGCGGCGTGCGGGGCGCGGTGGCCCCGGTACGACGGCGCATCGTGGTTCCTCTCGTCGCGTCGGTCGGCGGAGGTCGGCGGCGGGCCGCGCACCGGGTCCGGGAGCGCCGCCGGCCGGGTGTGGCAACGGCGGCCGTGCGCGGCCCGGTCCGCGGGTCAGGCGGACCGGAAGATGAGGGCGGCGTTCTGGCCGCCGAAGCCGAACGATGTGCTGGCGGCGGCGGACAGGGGTGTGCGGCGAGGGGCTTTGGCCACGATGTCGAGGTCGATATCGAGGTCGGGGTCCTCGTGGTTGGCGGTGGGCGGGATGGTGTCGTTCTGGAGGCTCATGACCGTGACGGCCGCCTCGATGGCACCCGCCGCTCCGATGGCGTGGCCGAGCGCGCCCTTGAGGGAGGTGACGGCGGGCGGCTCGGGGAAGACGGCGCGCAGCGCCCTGGCTTCGGCCAGGTCGTTCAGGCGGGTGCCGGTGCCGTGCGCATTGACGTGATCGATGTCCCGGGGCGCCAGACCGGCGTCGGCCAGGGCCGCGGTGAGGGCGGCCGCGGCGCCCCGGCCCTCGGGGTCGGGAGCGGCGTAGTGGTAGGCGTCGCAGCTCGCCCCGTAGCCCACCAGCTCCGCACGCGGGCGCGCACCGCGGGCGCGGGCGTGCTCCGGGCGTTCCAGGACCAGCACGGCGGCGCCTTCGGAGAGCACGAAACCGTCGCGTGCGGCGTCGAACGGGCGGCTGGCGTCCGCCGGGTCGTCCGTGCGCCGGGACAGGGCGCCCATCCGGTGGAAGCAGGCGGCGGGGATGGGGTGGCGGGCGGATTCCGCGCCGCCGGCCAGCACGAGGTCGCAGGTCCCGGCGCGCAGCAGGTCACGGGCGACGCCGAGGGCGCTGCTGCCGGAGGCGCAGGCGGTGGAGACGGCGAAGTTGGGTCCGGTGGCCGTCAGGTCGAGGGCGATTTCGGCGGCCGCCATGTTGGGCACGCTACGGGTGATGGCCAGGGGCGAGATGTCCAGCGGGCGGCCGGCCGCGAGCTTGGCGAACTCGGGGACGTAGCGCTCCATGCTCCCGGTGCCGGTGCCGATGACCACGCCGACCCGCGAGGCGTCCCACTCGGTGGGGTCGAGACCGGCGTCGGCGACGGCGTGCCGGGCGGCGAGCAGCGCCATGGCGACGAAGCGGTCCAGCCGCCAGGCGGCTTTCCGGCCGACCAGGCGCGCGGTGTCGAAGTCGGGCACCTGGCAGGAGATGTCCACCGGCAGCCCCGCCAGCCCCGGGTCCCGGGCGGCGGTGGACCGGCCGGTGAGCAGGGTGTCCCAGGTGGCCCGCGCGCCGACCCCGGCCGGGCTGACGACGCCCAGGCCGGTGACGGCGGCGTCTCGGCACTGACCGGGCATCAGCTGCCGCTGTTCGGCGCGGTGGTCAGGGCCTGCTCGGCCGTACCGCTGTCGATCAGCGCGGCGAGTTCGCCGAGGGTCGTCCGCAGCGGAACGTCGTCCAGCGAGATCCCGGTGCGCTCCTGAAGCATCAGGCCCATCTCGACCAGCGCGAGGGAGTCCAGGCCGAGGTCCTCGAAGGTGCGCTCGGGGCTGACCTCGGCCGGGTCGAGGTCGAAGGTCTCGGTGAGGGTGCTGGTGATCAGCTCTGCACTGGTGGGCACGGGTGGCTCCTTCGGTTGGGGTGGGGGTGCCGGCCGCCGCGGGCGGGGCGCCGTCCGGAGGCGGGAGACCGCTTCCGGCAGGCGCCGCGCGGCCGCGCGGAAGGAGCCCGGGGCACCGTGGGAGGTGCGGGTGCGGACGGGGTCTGCATCGTGGCTCCAGGCGGGCGGGGGCGGCCGGCACCGGGGGCCGGTGCGCAGGGGTCGGGCTCGCGCTCTACTGTCGCCGACCGTCTCCTCCGGCCCGGGTCATGAAGGCACCTCTGAACGAGTGACTTATCGCTCTATAGCGCCGGACGCTCCTCTTCCCTGGGCGCCGGCTGCGGTCCGTGGAGCCGGGCACCGCCGGCCCGGGGCGCGCCGTCCGGCGGTCCGGCCGGCCGAGCCAGCGTGCCGCGGCCGCGGCGGTGAGCAGGGTGACGGCTCCGGCGACGACGGCGGTGAGCGTCATGGCGTCCGTGAAGGCGCGTCGTGCGGCGGACAGCACACTGCTGCGCAGCGGGCCGGGCAGCCGCATCGCCTGTGCGGGGACCGACAGCATGCTGTGCCGGGCCGCGGCGGCCACCGGCGCGGGGGCGTGCAGATCGGTGAGGGAGGCGGTGAGCCGGGAGGTGAAGACGGCCGCGAGCAGGGAGCCCTGCACGGCCACCCCGAGGGCGGAACCGACCTGGCGGGTCGCGTCGTTGATGGCCGAGCCGAGCCCGGCTCTTTCGGTGGCGACCGAGCCCATCACCGATTCGGTGGCCGCGGCCGCCACCAGCCCGGCCCCGAAACCCGCCACCAGCTGGAAGGCCGCACAGTGCGGGTAGTCGGAGTCCGGGGTGGTGGTCGCCAGGATCGCGAAGCCGACCGTCACCAGGGCCAGTCCGCCCACGACGGGGACCCGACCGCCCAGCCGCGCCCGTACCGGCACCGCGCACCCCGCGCCGAGCGCCAGCCCCGCCGGCAGGGGCAGCGTCCGCAACCCGGCCTGCAAGGGGCTGAAGCCCAGCACCCCCTGGAGGTAGAGGGTCAGCACGAACAGCGCGCCGAACATGGCGAAGGACATCAGCGCCAGGGCCACCGCGGCCACCCCGATGGCCGGCACCCGCAGCAGGGACAGCGGGAGCATCGGCGCGGGCGTGTGCAGTTGCCGGCGGACGAACGCGGCCAGCAGCAGCGCGGCGGCGGCGAATCCGGTCAGCGCGGCCGGGCTGGTCCAGCCGCGGTGCGGGCTCTCGGTGATGGACCACACCAGGACCAGCAGGCCCGCGGCGGACAGCGCGGCACCGGGCACATCGAAGCCGGCGCGCCGGCGCGCATGGGACTCGGGCACCAGGAGCAGGGCCAGGACGATGATGACGGCGGCGAGCGGCAGGTTGATCCAGAAGGCGGCGCGCCAGGAGAAGTGCTCCACCAGCCAGCCGCCGATGACCGGACCGCACAGGCCGCCCATGCCGCCGACCGCGGCCCAGGCGGCGATCGCCCGGCTGCGCAACCGGGCCTCGGGGAACAGATGGTGGAGGACCGCCAGCGTCGCCGGCATCAGCAGCGCGGCCCCGGCACCCATGGTGCAGCGCGCGGTGATCACCTGCCACGGCTGCGCGGACAGCGCGCCGCCCAGCGAGGCGCCCGCGCAGACCGCCACCCCGCAGACGAAGGAACGCCGCCGGCCCCAGGCGTCGGTGAAGGCACCCACGGCCAGCACCGTGCCGCCCAGGACCAGGGCGTAGCCGTCGACGATCCACTGGACCTGCGCGGTGGAGGTGTCGAGGCCGCCCTGAAGGTCGGGCACCGCGACATTGAGGACCGTCAGATCCAGGCCCAGCATGAAGAGTCCGAGGCACACCACGGCGGCCGCCGCCGCCCGGCGTGCGGGGGCGGCCGGCGTGCGGGCCGGCGCGGCGGCCGTCATGCCGTCGCCACGGGGCGGGCGTACCGGGCCGGGTCGAGGTTCTCCGTGAGCCGGTCGACCAGGGCTTTCGTCTCCGTCTGGAGGTAGGTGTGCCCGCCGGGGAAGAGCTGGACCGGGGCCGGTGTGGTGACCAGGTCGTTCCATGCCCGGAGGTCCGGCACGCTGGTGACGGGGTCGTGTTCACCGCCGTAGAGGGCCAGCGGCACGTCGAGCGGCGGCTCGGGGCGGTGCCGGTAGTGCAGGAGCAGCAGACAGTCGGCCAGCAGGGGGGTGCAGGCCGCGGCCATCAGGCGGGCGTCGGCGAGCAGTTGGTCGGGGATCGGGCCGACGAGTTCACGGATGCCTTCCAGCCCGGCGGTCAGCCGGGGCGGCAGGCCGGCGCTGTAGGCGTCGATATGCGGCGCGGACAGTGAGGACACCGCCAGCAGCGACGGCAGCCGGCCGTGGGTGCGCCGCAGATGGCGGGTCGCCTCGTAGGCCAGCAGGGCGCCCGCGCTGTGTCCGAAGACCGCGAACGGCCGGGGGTCGGTCCAGTCGTCCAGCACCGCGGCGAGCCGGGCGCTCAGATACGCGGGGTCGGTCAGCGAGGGTTCCGCGGCGCGGCTGCCGCGGCCGGGCAGCGACACGGAGCAGGGCTCGATCCAGGGCGGCAGCAAGGGCGCCCAGCGCAGATAGCAGTCCGGGCCGGCCCCGGCGGGCGGCACGCAATACAAGCGCAGCGCGGCCTGCGGACGGGCGGCCAGCACCACACGCTCCGGCACCGCCGACGCCGCTACCGTCACCGACGTCGACTCTTCTGCGAAACCGACACCCACGACACACGCCCTTCGCCTCTCGCTCCACTGGTCCGGGCTCCGCCCGTGCACCGCCGGCCGCCCGGGACCGGCCGGGTGCGGACGTCGGTCCGGAGCGTTCCGGCCGCGGACCCCGCCGGCCGGCAGGGTCCGGAGACCTCCGGCCGGACACCGGACCGGTGCCCACGCCGACCCTGCCCTCCCCCGCCCCCGCACTCCACACACCACGCAAGGCGCCGTCCCCCTCTGACACCAACGGCGGCAGCCGGGCCCGGCCGCCGCGCGGGAGCCCGGCCGGGTGCTCAGTCCTGCTCGTCGAGCTCGAAGGTGCCGTACTCGGGCTTCCCGGCCCGTTGGTAGACGCAGTACTGGACGCCCACGCCGGAGGTGCGGGATTCCGTGAGCCGCCAGGCGGTGGGGGCGGCGCCCTCGGCGAACAGCCGCTTGCCGGTGCCGAGGATCACCGGGTTGATCAGCAGCCGGTACTCGTCGACCAGGTCGTGCTGCTGGAGGGTGCGGATGAGGTCGCTGCTGCCCTGGGTCATGAGCACGCCGTCGAGCTGCTCCTTGAGCCGTGCGACCGCCTCCGCGGCGTCGCCCGCGAGCAGCTGGGAGTTGTTCCACTCCAGGCTGGTGCGGGTGCGTGAGGCGACGTACTTGGGCATGCTGTTGAGCTTCACCGCGATCGCGTTGTCCGGGTCGGTGACGCGGGGCCAGTAGGTGGCGAAGATGTCGTAGGTCTTCCGGCCGAGCAGGAGATGGTCGGCGGTCTCCTCGAAGACCCCGGTCATGAGGTCCATGAATTCGTCGTCGACATACGGGACCTGCCAGCCGCCGTGCGGGAAGCCCGCGTCGACGTCCTCGTTCGGGCCGCCGGGGGCCTGCATGACGCCGTCCATGGTGACGAACGCGGTGACGATCAGTGTGCTCATGGTGCTGCCCTTCGGGTGCGGAAGCTGCCGTTACCGGGGTGGACTCCCGGGCCGGCGAGAACTCATCGCTCGCCGCGCGACCGGCCGGTCCTGGGTACATACCACGACACATCACCGCAGGCCGTACGTCGCGGCCCGCCGCCCGTCAGCCGGCGGCCGGGCGGTGCCCCTTCGGCGGGACGCAGAAGAACGCGAGCGCGGCAGCCGTCAGATACGCGGCCGCGCCGATGGCCATGCTCGTCCGCAGCCCGGTGGTGAAGCCGGCCGCGGCGGCCAGCAGGGAGCCGCCCAGTGCGACGCCTGCCGCGCTGCCGATCTGGCGGGTGGTGTTGAACAGCGCGGAGGCGGTGCCGGAGTACGCGTCCGGGGCGGCCGACATCACCGTGGCGGTCGCTCCGGTGAGGGCGAAGGACGTGCCGAAGCCCGCCGCCATCATCGGCCCCACCAGCAGCAGGTAGTCCGGACGGGAGCCGGCGGCCGCCCAGCCGGCCAGACCTGCCGCGCCCAGGAGCATGCCGGTGACCACGAGCGGGCGGTGGCCGGTCCGGCGGGCCAGCCGCCCGGACAGGACGGAGGCGAACATGGTCATGGCCACCGCCGGGAAGAGGGCGAGCCCGGTGCGCAGCGCGGTCAGGCCGCGGTGGTGCTGGAAGTACAGGCTGGCGGTGAAGATCATGCCGTAGAAGGCGAAGTTGAAGAGGAGTCCGATGGCCGCTGCCCCGCTCATGGGACGGGAGCGCAGCAGCCGCAGCGGCAGCACGGGGGTACCGGCCAGGCGCTCGCGCAGGACGAACGCGGCGGCCGACAGCAGACACAGGCCGGCTCCGCTGAGGATCAGCGGGTCGGTCCAGCCCCGTCGTCCGGCCTCGTTGAGGACGGTGGTGAGCAGGGCGACGGTGGCGATGAGCGCGCACTGGGCCGGCCAGTCCACGGGGCGGTCCGTGCGCCGGGCCGAAGCAGAGACATGACGCAGCGTCAGCAACAGACAGGCGCATCCGACGGGCAGATTGATGAAGAACACCCAGCGCCAGCCCACGGTGGTGACCAGGAGGCCCCCCAGGAGGGGTCCGGCGGAGGCCGCGACGCCCGCCATGGAGCCCCAGAGGCCGAAGGCCCGGGAGCGCTCGGCGGGTGCCGGATACGACTGTTGGAGGAGGGCGAGCGAGCCGGGGACGATCAGGGCCGCGCCGAGCCCCTCCACCAGCCGGGCGGCGATCAGGACCCCGCTGGTGGGGGCCAGGCCGCGTCGTCAGCGCCGGACCCGCCGCCGGGGACACCGGCACACCGCCGGCCGGCGCCCTTCCGCGAGGTCGGGCGCCGGCGCCCGTCAAGGGCCCGCGGTGCGGGTCAGTGCCGTGCCCGGGCGTCCAGCCAGTCCCGGACCAGTTCGTCGTTGGGGGATTCGAGCAGGGCGAAGTGATCGACCGGCAGCCGGTCCACGGCGTCGTCGGGCAGGATGTTCCGCCACTGGCCGAGGGCCTGTCCGCGGGTCCACGGTGTGCCGCCGCCGGCCGTGACGGCGGTCGGTCCGCGGCGGGCGTAGTCGATCTCGCCGCCGGTGTCGCCCTGGAGGATGCGCACCGGGAGCCCGTCGGGCGGGCTCAGCACCAGGCCGTCGAGGATCCGCGCATTGGATTCGTACACCGCCCAGGCGTCCTCGATCTCCTGCCGGCCGGCGTCCCGCGCCAGGGTCCCGGCGTCCTTGGCCGCCGCGGTGACCGCGGCCAGGTCGAACCCGCCGTCCTCGGTGACGAACCGCTCGGCGGGCACGGGGATGGACCAGCCGACCCGGACGAAGATGTCGAAGGCGTCCTGCACCCGCACCCGGTGGGCGCCGGGGTCCGGCGGGTCGATGAGCAGGGCCCGCACCGCGTCGCCGCAGCTGTCGCGGAGCCGGCGGGCGACCTCGTAGCCGAACACCCCGCCCAGCGAGAATCCGGAGACACAGATGGTGCCGTACCGGTCGACGTCGTGGGCCAGCAGGACCTCGGCGAGACCGTCGGCGAGCGCCGCCATGCCCTTGCCGGACAGTTCGGGCGGGGTCTCCATGGCCCACACGGTGTCGTCGGCGGGCAGCAGCCGGGACAGCGAGGCGTAGCGGGTGACCGCGCCGGACAGCGGCGGCAGGAAGACCCACAGCCGGTCCGCGCCGGCCGGCCGCATCGGCACGAGGGTGGTGCCGGTCGTGTGGTGGGCGGTCGGAATGCCGTCACGACGGTCGGTCAGCAGCCGTGCCAGCGCGTCGAAACCGGGGGTCCGGTACAGCTCGGCGGCGCGCAGCTGCACATCCAGCCGGCTGCGCACCTGGGTGATCAGCTCGATCGCCCGGACCGAGTTGCCGCCGACCGCGAAGAAGCTCGTCGAGCCGTCCTCGGGCGGGCTGCCCAGCACGTGTCGCCAGGCCAGCCGCAGCTGTGCGGTCACATCCGCCGGGTCGGCGTCCTCCTCGGCGTCCGCGCCCGGCCGGGTCCGTGCCCGGTCGAGCAGCGCCGCCTGATCGACCTTGCCGCGGGACGTCAGCGGGAACTCGTCCAGCACGGTGACCTGCGAGGGCACCATGTAGTCGGGCAGGGTCTGCGCGAGCTGCCGCACGAGCGCCGCTTCGGGATCCTGGTGCGCTGCGCGGCCGCCGTCGAGCCGGACGAACGCGGCCAGCAGGCGGCCGGCAGCGCCGTCGAACGGCACGACCACCGCGTCGAGCACGTAGTCGACGGCCAGCAGCCGGGAGACGATCTCACCGGGTTCCACCCGGAAGCCGCCGTTCACCTTGACCTGGGCGTCGAAGCGGCCGTGCAGGTCGTAGCCGCCGTCGGGCCGGGCGGTGGCCACATCACCGGTGCGATAGGACCACTTGCCGTCGAGCAGACCGAACGCCGAGGACGACGCGGCCCGCCCCAGGTAACCACGGCCCACCGCGACGCCCTGGATGACCAGCTCGGACGCGTCCCCCTCGGTGCCGATCGGTGCCAGCCGGAACCGGACCCCGTCCATCGGCGCACCGACCGCGATGTCGTCGCCGGGCAGCAGGTCCCGGTAGCAGACGACGACGGCCGTCTCGGTCGGGCCGTAGCCGTTGACCACGCGGGTGCCGCCCGGCGCGGCGTTCGCCCAGGCGGCCACGGCGCCCTGGGTCGGCGCCTCGCCGCCGGCCATCACCAGCCGCAGATCCGGCGCGAACCGACCGTCCGAACCGGCCAGTTCGGCACCGAACCGGTTGAACACGCCCGTCGGCAGGCTCAGCACGGTGATCCCGAGCCGGCGGCAGTGATGCAGGAAGTCCTCGGCGCCGCCGTACACGAACGCCTCGTCCCGGAAGACGAGTTCACAGCCGACGGCCATCGAGGTGCAGATCTGTTCGAGCGCCAGGTCGAAGGCGATCGAGGAGAAGAGCAGCCGGGTGTCGGCCGAGGTCAGCCCGTACCACTCGATGGTGCGCCGGACGTGGTTCTCCAGGGCGGCCTGCTCGATGACGGCGCCCTTGGGCACGCCGGTCGACCCCGAGGTGTAGCCGACGTACGCGGCGGGCGAGGTGCGCCGGACCAGGCGTTCGTCCAGCGGCGGACCCGGCTCGGGGCCACGTGTCAGCCCCGACTCCGTGATCAGCGCGGCCGGGCGGCAGTCGTCGATGATCAGCTGCTTACGGGAGTCCGGCAGCTCCGGCTCCAGCAGGGTGAAGGCCGCGCCGGCCCGGCTGACCGCGGCCATCGCGACGATGGTGTCGAAGCCCACCGGCAGGTCGATGACGACCACGCTCTCCGCCGTCACACCGACGTCGTGCAGCCGCGTGGCCAGGGTGTCCGCGGCCGTGGCGAGTTCGCGGTAGCTCAGCCTGTGGTCGCCGCGGGACAGCGCGGTCTTCTCGGGACGGTCGCTCGCATGCGCGGCGATCGCGGCGTACAGCATGCCGCCGGTTTCCGAAGTCATCAGGCGTTCACCTTTCGCGAACGGGGAGTCACGGAGGTACTCGTGGGGGTGGCGGGCAGGATCACCAGGACGGTGAGCGCGGCGACCGCCGCCACCGCCGCGCCGGTGATCCAGGCAGCGAGCAGACCGGAGCTCAGCCCGTCGGCGAACCAGGCCGCGGCCTGCCGGGATCCGTGGGCGAGCAGGTCATGGCCCTCATTGACCGAGCGGGCCGCGGCCGGCAGACCGGGCACCGAGGCGATCTGCGCGCCGTAGCCCGCGGAGAACACCAGCCCCATCACCGCGACGCCGCCGGCGCCGCAGATCTGCTGGAACATGGCGTTCACGGAGGACCCGACGCCCGCGTCGTCCGGTCGCAGGCTGGTGACGATCAGGGTCAGCGCGGGTCCGACGGACGACCCCATGCCGAGTCCGCAGCACAGCAGCCCCGCGGCGAGCAGCGGATACCGCAGGTCCGCGGTGGCCATGGCGCAGAGCGCACAGCCGAGGGCACCGAGGCCGAGTCCGGTGGCCACGACGGCCTTGGCCCCGGCCCGCGCGGTGATCGCGGCGCAGGACAGCGAGGCGACGGTCAGCCCCACCGCCAGCGGCAGCAGTCCGGCACCGGCCAGCAAGGGGCTCCAGCCCAGGCCGTATTGGGTGAACTGGCCGGCCAGGAACACCGTGCCGAACAGGGCGAAGAACAGCCCGGACATGGCCACGACGGCCCCGGTGAACTTCCGCACCCGGAAGTAGCCGAGATCGAACAGCGGCCGCTCGGTGCGCCGTTCGTGGACGGTGTACCCGGTCAGCGCCAGCAGACCGACGGCACCCAGGCCGATCCGCAGCCAGCCGGGGAGCCGGTCGTCGACGGCGAAGATGATGGCCGAGGCGAACACCCCGACGCCGATCAGCAGCAGCACCGCCCCGATGAGGTCCGGGCGCCCGGTGGTGGGCACCGGGTCCCGGCGCTGGATGAGGGTGGCGGCACCGATCAGCGCGATCACCCCGACCGGGACATTGATGAGGAAGATCGAGCCGTACCAGAACCGGGTCAGCAGCAGACCGCCCAGCACCGGGCCGATGGCCACGCCGAGACCGACGACGGCCGGCCACAGCGCCAGCACGCGCCGGCGGCCGCTCTCGGTCAGTTCCGTGGCGAACAGCCCGAAGATGCTCGGCACGATGAAGGCCGCGCCGATGCCCATGCCCGCGCGGGACAGCACCAGGGCGGGCACCGAGGGCGCGAAGGCGCCCAGCAGCGAGGCGGCGGTGAACACCATGACGCCCACGGCGTAGGAACGGCGGGCCCCCATACGGTCGACGGCGCCGCCCGCGATGATCAGCGAGGAGGCGAAGACCAGCATGTAGGCGTCGATCGCGAATTGCACGGCGGGCGTGCCCGCCTCCAAGGACGCCGATATCCGGGGTACCGCGGTGTTGATGATGGAGTTGTCCGCGGAGACCATGAACAGACTCAGGTACGCGGTGGCCACGACACCGCGGGTACGCGACATCATTTTCGGTCGACTTGCTGCCAGCGACATTCGGTTCTCGGTCTTCTCTTGGGCTGGGGCTAACCGTTGATCAGAAATGCGATGCCGTCCACGAATTGATGCAGATGCCGGCGGCTGAATCGACACGTGTCGTCATTTCCATGCCAGGGCAAGAGGAAGAAGTGTGGGGTGGCTTTCCGGGTGATGACCTTGTGTGCCCCCGACGCGCAAGCTATTTTGCGCTCGCTATCCTCAGACGCTAGCAGTCGGCCGCGAGGAAGATCAATCGTAGGTGTTTTGGATCACAGGCCCCTCCCCCGCATCGGAAAGCCGAGTGGCCACGGCCGCTCGGTGGCCGTCCGCCACCACGACGTCTGCGATCTCCCAGCCGTGCGGCTGCACGGCCCCGTGTGCCGCCGTACCCAGGTAATCCAGGGACGGATCACGGCCGAGGCCGATTCCCAGACCCTTGAGATACGCCTCCTTCCGCACCCAGACCCGCGCGAACGCCGCCCCGCGCTCCTCCTCCTGACATACCGTCAACTCTGCGGCCTCCTTGGGGTGCAGTGCTGTCGCCACCCCGTCGACGGTCCCGGCGGCGGGCACGGCCTCGATGTCGACCCCGACCGGCACCGCCGCGAGCGCGATCAGGCCGAGGTGGCCGGTGTGGGAGAGCGAGAAGTGCACCGGGTTGCCGCGCACGACCGGACGGCCGTGCGGGCCGCCGCACGTCAAGCAAGGGGCCCGGTCCAGCGGCACCCGCGCGGGCTCGGCACCGAGACGGCCACCGAGCAGCATCCGCAGCGCGACATGGGTGACCAGATAGGTGTTCCGGTCCTCCGCGCGCCGGAACTCCCCGGCGCGGTCCCGCTCGTCCCGGCTCAGCACCGAGGGGGCCAGCTCCGCAGCCGCGGACAGCAGGTCAGCGGTACGGGTCAGCCGGAGATCGGCCGGCTCCCCGGGTTCCGGAGGGCCCGGCCGACGGCTCCAGGTCTCGGTGCTGAGCAGTTCGGCGGCGCGTGGCGCGGGAAGGGTCACCCGCGCAGGATACGAACTCGGGTCAGCCGTTGATCAGGTGGTCGGTGCCGGGTACCAGGTGCTCCTGGTGCGGCGTCATGTCGTCCACGTTCACCGTCTTGATGATCCAGCGGCTCTGGAGCGCCTCGGGGTCGCCGACCTTGACGACCTCCTTGGCGTGGATCGTGTGGTTGTTGTAGGTGATCACGAAGTCGCCGGGCTCGATGAAGACCCGCTGCTTGAGGGCGTGCAGGGTGGCGGCGACCTTGGGGACGATGGCCTTGGCGGCCTCGGTGACCCCCACCGTCCGGTTCTCGAAGAACCGCAGGTCCTCCGGGCCCCGGCCGCCGATGATCGGGTGCTTGTCGGCCTCGCCGAGCTCGACCCGGCCGCCGCCCATGGTGCTCAGATCGTCAAAGGGGGTGTAGAACTCGTGGGAGCGCAGCAGCGCCAGTTCTTCCTCGGTGAAGGCGGCGATGACATCGATGTTGCGGACGAACGAGGTGTAGACCTCGTTCACGGGATTGCTGCGCATACCGACCATGTACACCTGGTCGGGCCGCACGAAGTGATTTGCCAGGTCCTTGTGAAAGTGAATCTGCTTCAGTGCCTTTTGCGACTGGCTGCCCTGTAGGTGCCGCTGCGGGTAGATGTCCTGGAAGACATCGCCGTCGTTGACATTGACGTATCCGATGGCCGGCGTGTTGGCCAGCTGGGCGAACAGCGCGAGGAATCCCTCGGCGATGAAGGTCTTCTTCAGCTCGTACTTGGAGCGTACGGGCTGGTCGAAGTCGAATATGGGGACCTCGTGGTCGTACGGGACGTTCTTCAGGACCACTACGGGCTCGGCGCCGCGGTCGCGGGCGGCCAGCGAGTCGACATAGGTCCGGAAGCGTTCCGGGACCAGGCCGTTGGCGATCAGCCGGCCCACCTGGTAGCGATGGGCGTCATAGAGGCGATAGGGGTTCGCGGTGATGTTGTCGAGCGAAGATTCCAGGGCTTCGCGCTCCGCATCCGTGAACACAAACTCTGGACTGATGGTCCAGCTGGTTCCGGTAGCAGCTTCCACAGTCATTTACGCTCCTTGTGGGAATACCCTCACCGCTGGCGGAGGAGGTTTCCATGCAACGCACAGCCGGATGACGAGTTCGGCACTTCAGCGGCAGTCAACTCTGGCCATTTCACGCTGTCCATGTATTTGAGACAGAGTCAAAATCATCCGGCCGGCGCCACTGACCGCACCCTGAACGCGCGCGCCGGGCCGTCAAATCAGCTGTGGAGCCATGTTTGGTTCTGCGGTGAATTGAGCGGTGATCAGCGCCGAACCGACGGGGGTCAGGACATGTCTGACCGCTTTGCCCACGCGGTGCGTGGCCACCAGGCCACCGTTGCGGAGAGCGGTCACATGCACCGAGGCGGTCCCCGCGCTGACGCCGAGCCGGTCGGCCAGTTCCGTGGTGCCGCAGCCGGCCCCTATGTTGAGGAGCGCCGCCGCGCGACCGCGGCCGAGCAGCGCGCCGAGCCGGGTGGCGGCCACCGCCTCGTCGTCGTCCCACAGTTGGCGATGGCCGGCGGCCGGATAGGTGATCACCGAGCCCCGTTCGCTCGTCAGCAGCACCCGGGTGCGCTGAAAGACCGAGGGCACCAGGATCAGCCCGCGCTCGACGCCTGCCGGACCGCTTCGGGCCTCGCGCACGGTGAGGCCGGGCAGGCTCTCCACGACCCGCCGGACGCCGCACGAGGCCAGGTTGTGGGCGCGTAGCGCGACATCGGACTCCAGCGCGGTCCTGATCCGGGGCCAGTCGCCGACCAGGCATTCCTGGAAGAATTCCCGCGCCGACTCCGCCAGCGGCCCGAGGACGGTGAAGTCGGTCTCCTGACGGCTCGTCGCTCCCACCTGCTGGCGGAGTAATTGCCCTGCCACCAGCCGGATCCCGCGTTGCACCACGGCCTGGGGGAAGTTGAGTGCGTGCCGCTGTCCGAACTGGGGAATGCGACGGCGCCAGCCGCGCAGGGCCGGGTACGGTCCGCACAGCGCCTCCGCTGCCGCCAGCACCTCCAGGAGCGGCGAGATCAGAAAGCGGCAGCCGGACAGGTCACTCGCCGAAATGCTCAGTAACTCCTGGCCGTTGTGCTCCGGCCGGGCCGGCAACTGGTGGCCGGCGCGCTCACCGGCCAGCGGGGGCGGCGTGGTAATGGACATCGGGTGTGGTGCTCCTCCACTCGACCTTTATGACCGCCGGCGGTCTCCGCGTACGGGTGGCGGTCACCGAGCCGTTTCCAACGGTGTCGGGTCAGCAGAATCCCCCGGGCACGGGGGTGGTGTCCGCCCGTCTCCGCGCACGGAACGCTCAGACGCTCCGCTCCTGGATGGAGATGACGTTCACCAGCTTGTCGAGCTGCTGAATGACCTGCTCCAGAGAGCGCTCCTCCACATCGACGACGATCGTCATGTGGGAGGTGGCGGGTTCCTCTGCGGGGCCCACGGACAGCGAGTCGATGTTGAACCCCCGGCGGGAGAAGAGGCCGGCGATCCGCGTGAGCGCACCGGCCTTGTTCTCGACGCGGACGGAGAGGGTGTGCTTCGACATGGCGTTCTTACTCCTCGTCGTCGCCGAAGTCGGGTCGAAGATCGCGGGCGGCCATGATCTCGTCGTTGGAGGTACCGGCGGCGACCATCGGCCAGACCATGGCGTCCTCGTGGACGATGAAGTCGATGACGACCGGGGCGTCGTTGAGTGACATCGCCTTCTCGATCGTGGCGTCGAGCTGGTCGGGTGTTTCACAGCGCAGCCCGTGGCAGCCCATGGCCTCGGCGAGCTTGACGAAGTCCGGGAGGCGGGTGCCGCCGCCGGTCCCGCCCCCGGCCGCCTCGCCGGAGTGCAGCACGGTGTGGGAGTAGCGCTGGTTGTAGAACAGGGTCTGCCACTGACGGACCATGCCCAGCACGCCGTTGTTGATGATCGCGACCTTGATCGGGATGTTGTTCAGCGCGCAGGTGACCAGTTCCTGGTTGGTCATCTGGAAGCAGCCGTCGCCGTCGACCGCCCAGACCGTCGCCTCCGGCCTGCCCGCCTTGGCGCCCATCGCGGCGGGCACGGCGTAGCCCATCGTGCCGGCGCCACCGGAGTTCAGCCAGCTGCCGGGCCGCTCGTACCCGATGAACTGCGCGGCCCACATCTGGTGTTGGCCCACGCCCGCCGCGACGATGGTGTTCTCGTCGGTGAGCTGACCGAGGCGCTGGATGACCTGCTGCGGGGCGAGCTCGCCCGCCGGGGCCGGCTCATAGCCCAGGGGGTAGGTCGTGCGCCAGCGGTCGAGCTGCTCCCACCAGGCCGCGTGGTCGCCGGCGGTCCCGGCGGTCCGCTGTTCCTCTGGGAGGGCGGCGATGAGGCCGGTCAGCACCTCGCGGGCGTCTCCGACGATCGGCACGTCCGCGAAGCGGTTCTTCCCGATCTCGGCGGGGTCGATATCGGCGTGCACCACCGTGGCGTCCGGCGCGAAGCCGTCCAGCTTGCCGGTGACCCGGTCGTCGAACCGTGCGCCCAGGGCCACGATCAGGTCGGCCTTCTGAAGTGCCGTCACAGCGGCGACCGTCCCGTGCATCCCGGGCATGCCCAGGTGCTGCGGGTGGCTGTCGGGGAAGGCACCGATGCCCATGAGGGTCGTGGTGACGGGCGTCCGGGCGAGTTCTGCCAGGGCCTTCAACTCGGCGGTGGCCCGCGCCTTGAGCACCCCGCCGCCGACGTAGAGCACCGGGCGCTCGGCGCGGGCGAGCAGCCGGGCGGCCGCACGGATCTGTTTGCCGTTCGGCTCGGTGACGGGGCAATAACCGGGGAGTTGGTGTGCCACCGGCCACCGGAAGACGGTGTTCTTTTGCAGCGCGTCCTTGGTGATGTCGACCAGGACCGGTCCCGGCCGGCCGGTGGCGGCGATATGGAACGCCTCGGAAATCGCCCGGGGGATCTCGTCCGGGTCGGTGACCAGGAAACTGTGCTTGGTGATCGGCATGGTGATGCCGCAGATATCGGCTTCCTGAAAGGCGTCCGTACCGATCGACGAACTCACCACCTGCCCGGTGATCGCCACCACCGGAACCGAGTCCATGTAGGCGTCGGCGATCGGCGTGACCAGGTTGGTCGCCCCCGGACCGCTGGTCGCCATGCAGACCCCGACCTTGCCGGTGGCCTGGGCGTATCCGGTCGCGGCGTGGCCCGCGCCCTGTTCGTGCCGCACCAGAACGTGCCGCACTTGGGTCGAGTCCATCAGGGCGTCGTACGCCGGGGTGATCGCTCCCCCCGGAATGCCGAACGCGGTGTCCACGCCCACGGCTTCCAGGGAACGAACGAGGGACTGGGCGCCCGTCATGGTCTCCGCGGAGGACGGGGCGGCGGGTATTTCTGCGATCTGAGTCATCGATTCCGTGTTTCTTTCCCGGGGCGAGCCATCGATGGTCAGGGTCTGCCCGAATCTTCAAGTGAAGCGGCAGGATGTGCCGGCACAGAAAGCCGGAAGGGGGCGCATGGTCTGCACTCACGCCTCAGGCGCGCGACATTCGACGGGCCGGGCCCATCGGTTTGCGTGAAGTATCCGCTGGTGAGCGGGCCCTGATCATAAGCACAAATGATCTAGGAACAACAGCCTCCGCCCAGATGCTGAGAGGCGCCCCGTGCCACGCGAACGCGGGCGCGGCAAAGGGGCATTCGGGTGGGCGAGGCGAATTCGCGAACCGGGCCGCAGCGCGCCGCCCACCGCCGCCCCGCCCCCTACCCCTGCTACCTGAGAGCTAGTCCGGAAGTACGCTCCCCGGCGGGACGCCGGCCAAGTGCCCTGCTCCATAGCTTCGGTACCGGAAGCACGACCGGCTTCCGGTACGGAAGGACCATTCATCATGGCGTCCCGCCCGCGCGGCAGCCGTCCGCTGCGCACTCTCCTCGCCGCTTTCGTCGTCACCGCGGTGGTGGTGCCCGTCTCGGGTGCGGCCCGCCCCGCGGCCGTCCCGGCACCCGCCCCCAAGGCCCTCGCTCCCCTGCGGTCCGCCGCACCCGGCGCGCTCGCCGAGCGGTACGCCGTCAACCGCGAGGGCATCCGGGCGGCGGAGCGGATGGCCGAGGCCCACGGCGACCGGGCGCGGGCCGGGGTACTGCGCGGGATGGCCGGCCCGGCGCGGCAGTTCCTGTTCTTCGACGGCCGCGACGGAGGCCGCACCACCGAGGTCTTCGGCGACCTGGCACGGGCCGAGCGGATCGCCGTACTGGTGCCGGGCTCGGACACCCATCTCGACAGGTACGAGCGGCTGCGGTCCGGTGCGCTGGCGCTCCAGAAGGAGTTGGGCGGCCGGTCCGCCGTCCTCGCCTGGGCCGGGTACCGGACGCCGAGCACGGTGAGCCCCGATGTGCTCACCCCCGGCCGTGCGGCGGAGGCCGCTCCCGGGCTCCGCGCCTTCGTCGGTGCCGTGGCGAAGCTCCGTCCCACGGCCCGGCTCTCCGTGCTCTGCCATTCGTACGGAGCCGTGGTCTGTGGCCGCGCCGCGCCGGGGCTGGATGTCGCGGACCTGGTGCTGTTCGGCAGCCCCGGCGCGGGGGCCGGAAACGTCGCCGCGCTGCACACCCCGGCGACCGTGTGGGCCGGCCGGGGCGCGGACGACTGGATCGCCGATGTGCCGCACGGGCAGCTGGAACTCCCCTTCGGGACACTCGGGTTGGGCACCGATCCGGTCACGCCCGAGTTCGGCGCCCGGGTCTTCGCGGCGGGCCCCGGAGGCCACAGCGACTACCTGAAGCCCGGTTCGGTGTCCCTGCGGAACCTCGCCCGGATCGTGTCCGGCCGGGCCCCTTCCGAGGAGAGCAGCGATGCGTGAGCTGATCCGGCGGATCGCCGCCGCGACACCGGCCGACCGTGACCGCGGCGTCGACGCCCTGCGGGCGCTCGCCATTCTCGGGGTGATGCTCGGACACTGGCTGGTGACCGCCCTGGTCGCCGACAGCGGCAGGGTGCGGGTCGTCAGCCCCCTCCACCAGCTGCCCCACCTCACCCCGGTCTCCTGGCTTCTCCAGACCCTGGCCGTCTTCTTTCTGGTGGGTGGTCAGATGGCGGCGAAGAGCCATGCCGCCGCCCGTGCCCGGGGCGGGACCTACCGCCGGTGGCTCGGCGCCCGGACGGCCCGGCTGTTCCGGCCCGTGGTGGCCGTGCTGGTCGTCTGGAGCGTGGTGGCGGGCGCGCTGCTCGTCGCCGGGGCCGGTCTGGACACCGTCTACGCGCTGGGCAAACTGGCGCTCTCCCCGCTCTGGTTCCTGCTGGTCTTCGCCGCGCTGACGGCGGCGACTCCGCTGGTCGCCCGGCTGCATCCGCTGTGGCCGCTCGCCGTCGTCCTGCACATCGATCTGCTCCGGTTCGGGCTCGGCGGCCCGGCCTGGCTCGGCTGGATCAATGTGGCGGCCGGCTGGCTGGTGCCGTACTGCCTGGGCGCGGCCTGGGCCCGGGGCGGGCTGCGCGGCCGGGCGACGGCATGGGTGCTGCTGCTCGGCGGCGGCGCCACCACCGCCGGGCTCGTCCTGTGGGCCGGCTACCCGGCCGCCATGGTCGGGGTGCCCGGCGCCGCCCTCTCCAACCTCAACCCGCCCACCCTCGCGGCGGTCACCTTCGGTCTCGCGCAGTGCGGGGCGGCCCTGCTGCTGCTCGGCCCCCTTCGGCGGCTGCTCCAACGCCCCACCGTCTGGGCGGCGGTGGCGCTGCTGAACCTCTCGGCGATGACTCTCTTCCTGTGGCACCAGACCGCGATGATGGCGGTCACCGCGGTCGGTCTGCTCACCGGTGGGTTCCTGCCCGGTCTGCACACCCTTCCCGACGGGGTCGGCTGGGTCCTCGCCCGGCTGGTGTGGCTGCCGGTGTTCGCGCTCGCGCTGCTGGTGTGCTGGGCCGCGTTCCGCACATACGAGCAGGGGCGGCGCGGCGGCAGCACGGTGGTCCGGGCCGGGCGTCCCGCTGAGGCCAGGGCGGTGCGGCGTGTCTAGGATGCAGCGTGTGAGCCAGGGGGGCGGGACAACCGGGGGGCCGCGGCTGTGGGCGGCCGTGCGGCGGATTCCGCACACCTTGCGCGAGGACCTGTGGACCGTGGCGCGGGACCCACTGCCCCGGCTGCGCTGGCTGGGCCGGCTGCCGCATGCCCATGTGGTGCTGGCCGCGGTGCTGATGGGCTGGCTCAACGTGGAAGCGCGTGAAGGGGATTTCGGGCCGGCCGCGATGACGTCCGTCCTGGTGCTCGCGGTGCTCCAATCAGCCGCCGTGGTCCTTGCGCTGTCCCGCCCGGTGCCCGCCTGGTGGCTGTCGACGATCGCGCTCTTCCTGGCCAGGAACGCCGGTTCGCTCAGGGTCAGCCACGCCCAGCTGTGGTCCTGGAGCATCCCGGGCATCTCCCTGCACGCCCTGGTGCTGTTCCTGTTCGCGCTGCGGGTCCGTCCCCGCGTCGCGGCCGAGGCGCTGGGGTTCTCGCTCCTGGCGGCGGTGGCCGCCCTGGTCTTCGTGATGCCGGCACCGGAGCCGCCCCTGCCGGGTGCCGCCGCTCCGGTCCTCGCGACCTCCTCCCAGGACGTGACGGTCGTCCAGGACGCCGTGACCTTCACGCTCGCGGTGGTGGTGGGCACCTCGCTGCGCGGCCGCCGGGTGGCCCGTACCCGGCTCGTCGAGCAGGAGGTGCTCACCGCCGGGGAGCGGGCCCGGCGCACCCTGCTGGAGGAGCGCAACCGGATCGCCCGCGAACTGCACGACGTGGTCGCCCATCACATGTCGGTGATCTCGATCCAGGCGCAGGTCGCCCCGCATCTGGTCAAGGACCCCACCGACGAGCTCAAGGAGAATCTCGCGGGCATCCGCGGGAGCGCCGTCGAGGCGCTGACCGAACTCCGTCGGGTGCTGGGCGTGCTGCGCTCGGAGGAGGCCCTGGCGGACGGGGTCCGGCACACCCCGCAGCCCACTCTCGGCCGGCTGGACGAGCTGGTCGGCACGGTGCGCGGAGCCGGGCTCAGGGTCACCACCGAGATCACCGGTGAGCCCCGCCCGCTGTCCCCCGGAGTCGAGCTGTCGGCGTTCCGTATCGTCCAGGAGGCGCTCAGCAACGCGCTCCGGCATGCGCCGGGCGCGCAGGTGCGGGTGGCCCTCGGGTACCGGTCCGGCGGTCTCACCATCCGGGTCGCCAACTCCGCGCCGGACCGGCCCGCCCCGCCCTCGCCGGGCGCCGGGCACGGCCTGCTGGGGATGCATGAGCGCACCGCCATGCTCGGCGGCGAACTCGCCACCGGCCCCACCCCCGACGGCGGTTACGAAGTGACCGCGATTCTGCCCGCCCAGGCCGTGACGCCTGCCGACCCCCGGTGAGCCTGCCCCATGACGACCATCCGTGTGCTGATCGCCGACGACCAGATGATGGTCCGTCAGGGCTTCACGGTGCTGCTCAACGCCGAACCCGGTATCGAGGTCGTCGGCCAGGCCGTCGACGGCCTCGACGCCATCGCCCAGGTCGATCGACTCGCGCCGGACGTCGTGCTGATGGACGTCCGGATGCCCCGGCTCGGCGGCATCGAGGCGACCCGTCGCCTCACCGGACCGGCCGGGGCCACCGTCAAGGTCCTCGTCCTGACGACCTTCGACCTCGATGAGTATGTGTACGAGGCACTGCGCGCGGGCGCCTCCGGCTTCCTGCTGAAGGACGCCTCGGCGGATGAACTCGCCCAGGCCGTACGGGTGGTGGCGGCCGGTGACGCATTGCTCGCCCCGAACCTCACCAAGCGCCTGATCGCCGAGTTCTCCCGGGTCACCAGCGCACCGCGGGCCCCGCTCAAGGAGCGCGTCGGCGACCTCACGGAACGTGAGACCGAGGTCCTGTCCCTGATCGCCCAGGGTCTGACGAACGGCGAGATCGCGGAGCGGCTGGTGCTGGCGGAACAGACCGTGAAGAGCCATGTGGGCCGGATCCTGGGCAAGTTGGGCCTGCGGGACCGGACGCAGGCCGCCGTCTTCGCGTATGAGACGGGGCTGGTCCGCCCGGCCGGGTACTGAGCGGGCCGGGGCGGCACCGGCACGGCGGACGGACGGACGGGGAAGCGGCCGATGCGGCAGACGGCCCGCTCCGGCATCGGCCATGGGTACTCCTTCCCGCTCCGCCATGGGGCGGAGCGGGACCCGTCCGTGGAGTGATGTCCGGCGGCGCGGTGGACGGGACCGTGGTGCTCAGCGGGGAATCGACGCCCCGCCGCACCGAGTCCGGTGCCGACCTCATCCGCAGGAGGACCCCATGCCCCGAATACGCCGCCCGTTCCTCGTGGCCGGTGTCGCCCTCGCCGTGTGCACGGCGATCGTGCTGCCGCTGGGCACGACCGAACCGGCCGCGGCGGCCGGGACCGAGACCCGGGCCGTCCGGCACACCGCCGACGCACCGTCACTGACCGGCTCCGTCAAGCTCGCCCGACAGCCCGGCGACAACGTCCGCTTCCGCATCGACGCCCATGGCTTCGCCGACAAGGCGCGCGGCACCTTCTACGTCAGCCACCACTTCGGCAAGACCTGGGGCGGCCACTTCAAGGGCCGGATCGACTGCCTGCTGACCGGCGGCCCGGCGGCCGTCGCCACCGGCATCGTGACCGAGTCGCACTTCACGGGCGCACCGGGCATGCCGGAGATCGGGGACCTCAGGGGCAAGCGGTTCGGCTTCACCGTCCTGGACAGCGGCAAGAAGGACCGGCTGGGCTACAGCTGGGCGATGGACGGCGTGCCGAAGAACAGCGTCGGCAAGTGCCTGGGCTCGGCCCCGTTCGAGACGCTGGAGAAGGGGGACCTCAAGGTCCACCACTGGATGCCGCCGCGCGGAACCACCGAGCGGTGATCCACCGCCGCCGGCCGGCCCGGGTGTCCCACAGCGGTTGCCATGGACTCGCAAGAGTTATAGCTTCTAACAGAAGCGAGAGGGCGGAACGAGATGCCACTCGTTCCGCTCGCCACTCCCCCGCCTTTCGGCCGCTCGGCCCGGAGAGAAGGAACCGCCATGTCTGCTGCATCGGAACCGCTGCACGTCGTACTGGGCGCCGGCCCCGCCGGCACCACGCTCGCCGGTGAGCTCGTGCGCCGCGGTCACGCCGTACGACTGGTCAGCCGCTCGGCGCCGGAGGACACCGGCGAGGGCGTCCAGCCGTTCGCCGCCGATGTGAGCACGCCCGAGGGGGCGCTGGCCGCCGTCGCGGACGCCGCCGTCATCTACCACTGCGTGAATGTCCCGTATCACCGCCAGGTCGAGGTGATGCCCCACATCCAGCGCGCGGTACTGGCCGCCGCCGAGGCCACCGGGGCCCGGCTGGTCGTCCTGGACACGCTGTACCCGTACGGGCCGACCCGCGGTGAGGTGATGACGGAGGACACCCCGTGGCGGGCGACGAGCCGTAAGGGGCGGATGCGGGCGCAGCTGGACGGGCACTACCTCGACGCCCACCGGGCGGGGCGCGTCCGGGTCGTCCTCGGCCGGTCGGCCGACTTCGTCGGTCCCGGGGTGCTCAACTCGACGCTCGGCGGAGCGGTCTTCCCGGCCGCGCTGGGTGGCGGCGAGGTCCTCGGCCTGGGCGATATCGACCTGCCGCACAGTTACACGGACATCCGGGATGTGGCGGCCGGACTCGCCACGCTCGGCACCCGCCCGGAAGGCGACGGCCGGGTCTGGCACCTGCCCACCGCGCCCGCCGTCACCACCCGCGAGATCCACGCGATGATCGAGGAGCGGGTGGGCCGGCCGCTCCAGCGGGTGGTCCTCCCCGAACCCCGCCCCTTCGGGCCGTTCGACGCGGAGTTCATGGACGAGTACGCGGAGATGTTCTATCAGCACACCGAGCCGCAGATCGTGGACTCCACGGCCTTCGAGCGGACCTTCGGCGTCCGCCCGACATCGCTGGACGCGACCCTCGACGCCACCGTCGAGTGGTACCGCGCCCTGCTCGCCGGCTCCCGGAGCTGACCCGGCCGCACGACCGGCGGCCGGGCGCGGCACGGCGGCCGGGCGTGGCACACCGAAACCGAGGGCCGACGCACCGTGCGTCGGCCCTCGGTCTGTTGGTACGGGTCAGGAAGCGCTCGGGGGCGTCGCCGACCAGGCGGTCACCGACAGCGCGCCACCGTCGACCGCCTTGTCGAAGCCCACCACGCTGTGCGCGTTGCTCCCCGTCGGCGAGACCTGAAGGTACTTGGCCTGGGCGGACGACGGGCCGGCGTGCGTCCAGACCAGGTCCGCGTAGGCGCTCTTGCCCGGCTTCAGGGTGACCTGGTGCACGCCCGGGTCCTTGGCGAAGTAGGTGTCACCGTGGTGCGCGGTGGTCTTGATGGCCGTGTGTCCGGCGCCCTCCAGCGCCAGGCCCGGGTAGCCGCCTATCGCGCACGTGCCGTTGCCGGTGTTGGTCACCTTCAGATAGGTGCCCTCGTGGTTCATTCCGGCCTGGCCCGAACCCGCGTCGGTGGTCGTGACCTTCAGGGTCCCCGGCCGGCACGCACCGGCCGCCGACCCGCCCGATTCGGCCGCGGAGGCCATCCCGGCACTCGCGCCCGCGCACAGCGCGACGGCGGCGGCGACGGTGGCGGCGGTGCGCAGACCACGCATCGTCATCAGTCATCAACTCCCTCTTCTCCGGAACCGGAGAACCTCGGTGGAACGCTCTCCGAGGACAGTCGGTGCGTTCCCGTTCGTTTTTTACGCACCACCCACCCTGGGAGCCCCCACTGATGATCGGCTAACGCCTCACTAACACCCGATAAGGCTGGAATAAGTGGAGAGTTACTTTTGCCCGTCACGCGAACAACACGCGTAATGCCGGGAGTTGGCGGAACAGCGGGGCCGCGGCGCTGCCGGGGGCGGTGCGGCGGAAGCCGGTCCGAGCAGGCGTGCGATGCTGGTGCACTGCGGATCATGGCAAAAAATGGGGAGCGTACGGCAGCGTGCTGGCAGCGATACGGCGGACTGGGACGCACAGCTGGGACCGCTTCGCGGCATCCGACCCAGGGCTACTGCGGCTGATGGCAGGGCTGCGCACGGTCGGGGCGATCGTGCTCACCCTCGTCGTCCTGGCGCTGCTGGACACCGACGTCACGCTGATGGTCGCGGGCGCCATGACCGCCATGGTGTCCACCTTCGCGATCAAGGAGAAGGAGGTGCGCGGCCAGGCGGTCACCCTCGCACTGGGCCTGCCGGTCGCGCTCGCCGCGATGTCGCTGGGGGCGCTGCTGCACACCCTGGTCGTGGCCGGCGACCTGTTCTTCGTCCTGCTGATCTTCGGCGCCGTCTACTGCCGGCGGTTCGGTGACCGGGGCACCGCGCTCGGACTGATCGGCTTTCAGGTCTACTTCGTCTCGCTGTTCGTGCACGCCACCGGCCCGGCCCTGCCCGAGCTGTATCTGACGCTGGGCATCGCCTTCGGGTGCAGCGCGGTCGTACGCTTCGCCGTCGTCCCGGAAACCCCCACCCGCACCCTGCGGCGGCTGCGCGAGGCGTTCCGGGCCCGGCTCGCCCAGCTGATGGCGACCCAGATGGAGCTCCTGGACGCCGGCCCCGATGACCTCGACGGGGTCCTCGACGACCTGCGGCGGCACACCGCCCGGCTGCACGAAGCGGCCCTGATGATCCAGGGGCATCTGGAGGAGGGCACCCGGGACGCGGCCACCGCGGGGCTGGTGGAACGCCGCGTCGCGGACGCCGAGATCGCCGCCGAGCGGCTGGGGATGCTGATCCTCAACGCCCGCAGCGCCGAGCGCGCGGACACCATCACCATGCATCTGCCGCACGCCCCCGTGCCGGCCACGGCGAACCGGCTGGGGACCGAGGAGGAGGCGCTCGCCACCCTGCGCCGGGATCTGCGCGCGCTGCTGCTGCTGGTCGCCCGGCGCGCGCCCGACGACCGCGGCACCGCACTGGCCCTCGTCCGCAACCGGCTGCTCGGCTACCGGGAAGAGGACGATCTGCCGCGCGCCTCGGCCGCCGTCCAGGACGTCTTCCGCGGGCTCGGCGAGGCCGCGCGTGCCGTCCTGGGTCTGCGGCTGGCGCTGGACGGGCCGCAGGACGAGTCGGACGACTCCCCGGCCACCACGCGCTCGCGTGAGGAGTTCGACGCCGAGGACCTCTCGATCACCGGGGCCGATGAGACCGAGGAGCCGGCGGACGACCGCACCGGGCTCGAACGGCCCACCACCCGGGCCGCGTTCCAGGTCGCGGTGGGCTCGACGCTGGCCATCATCGGCGGTGAGTTCCTGTCCAGCCAGCGCTGGTACTGGGCGGTGCTGACCTGCTGGGTGGTCTTCCTGAACACCGCGTCCACGGGCGAGATCCTAGTGAAGGGATATCGCCGGCTGGTCGGCACGGTCCTCGGCGTGGTCGCCGGTGTCGCGCTGGCCGGGCTGGTCGGCAACCACACCTGGACCGCGTTCGCCCTGGTCCTGCTCTGCATCTTCGGGATGTGGTTCACCGCGCCGCTGTCGTACGCGCTGATGTCCTTCTTCACCACCGCGATGCTCGGGCTGCTCTACACCCTGCTCAACACCTACAGCTTCGATGTGCTGGTGCTGCGCATCGAGGAGACCGCGCTGGGCGCCGCGTGCGGGATCATCGCCGCCGTCCTGGTGCTGCCCGTGCACACGGACCGCCGTACGGACGAGTTGCTGGGCACGGTGCTGGAACGGCTGCGGGACGTGGTGTCCGCGGCGGTGGAGCAGCTCAGCGGCGGGCCCGCCGTCGACCTGCTGGGCATGGCCCGCGATCTGGACACCGCGCTGGACGAGCTGCGCGCCTCCATCCAGCCGCTGACGCACCCGATCACCCCGCTGCGCGTCCGCCGGCGGACCGCCCGCTATCTGGTGGCGCTGCTGGAGACCTGCGCGTATCACGCCCGTTCCCTGGCGGCGACGGCGGAACTCGTGCCGTACAGCAAGACCATCGCGGCCGACCCGCGGCTCGCCCGGGCCGGCCGGCGGATCGGCCAGAACATCGATCTCCTCGTCGCCCGGGTGCTGGAGGAGAGCACCGAGGGCGAGGTCGATTCCGGTTTCAGCATCGCCGCGATGCTGGAAGCGGCCGGCGCGGGGGCGCTTCAGTCGGGCACGGTCACCTTCCGCGTGCTGCGGCACCTCCAGCGTCTCGACGAGGGAGTGGTGGGTCTCGCCCGGCCGCTCGATGTGCCGGTGTCCGGACCCAAGGGGAGCAAGGCCGGCTGAGCGAAGGCCGGTCGGTGCGTCGCCGGCTCCTCCGGGCCGGTGCCGGTCATCCGCCGACGCTCCCGGCGTCGTGCCGCGCGAGCACCGCCCGCTCCTCCTCCGGGGTGTAGCCGACCTCCAGCGGCGGCTCGCCACGTGCGCGGTCCCACGCCAGGACATCGGCCGCGGTGACCTCCAGCGGGGTCGCGGGCAGGCCGGCCGCGCGGGCACGCGCCGGGCTGCGCTGCTGTGTCGACCACTCCGGCCGCGCGAGCGGGAACATCGGCGGCCGTCCCTCGGGCGAGACAGGTACGATCTCGACCTCCGCGCCCGCCACCCGGGCACAGGTCTCGATGAGCCCGCCGAGGGTGGTCGGCTCGTCCGGCCCCACCGCGTGGAACGCGCCCGGACGCGCGTCGGCCAGCAACCGCACCACCAGCCGGGCCAGATCGCGCGAGTCGATGACCTGCACCGGCTGCCGGGGGTCGGCGGGCAGGGCCACCCGTCCGCCGCTCGCGGCCCGGCGCACCCAGTAGGTGAAGGCGCCCTGCGGGTCGTACGGCCCGGCCACCCTTCCCGGCCGCACGATCGTCGCCCGTGCGCCGTACCGGGCCACCACATCGTCCTCGCAGGCCACCTTGAGCGGGCCGTAGGTGTCCTCGCTGAGCTCCTCGGTGTCCCGTACGGGCGGACGGCGCGGGGTGTCCTCGGCCGACCCCGGCCCCACCCCCGCGCGCTGGTACACCGCATGGCTGGAGACGAACAGATACCGCCCGGCCCGGTCCCCCAGCGCGTCCATCGCCTGTCCGACATGGCGCGGCACATAGCCGCTGACATCCACGACCGCGTCCCAACTGCCGTCGCGCAGGGCCCGGTAGTCGCCGGTCTCCCGGTCACCGACGAGCCGGGGCACCCCGGGGAAGAGCTCCGTCCCGGTCTTTCCCCGGCCGAACAGCGTCACCTCGGCGCCGGTGCGCAGCGCCTCGTCCACAATGGCGCGGCCCACGAATAATGTCCCACCCAGTACCAGAATCCGCATGGTCCCCGACGCTACCGACCATGGCGTCCCGGCGCGGGCGGGGTCCGGAAAAATCATGTGCGCATCCGGTAACCGGTTGACAGGCTGGGAGCATGAGCCCTGAGTCCGCCTCCGCGCCCCCTACCGCCGCCCCGCCCCCGGCAACCGGCTGGATCAGCACGCCCGTTACCGCGGACCTCCTGCGCGGTGCGCTCGAACTGGAGCACACCGCGCACGGGGTGCTGCCGCACCGGCTGCCCGCCCGGGCCCGCGCCCAGTGCGCCGACGGACAGCTGGCCATGGCGGAGGCCCAGCCCTCGGGGGTACGCCTGGTGTTCCGCACCCGGGCCACCGCCATCGAGCTGGACGCGCTGCGCACCAAGAACGCCTACGAGGGCGCCCCGCCCCGCCCGGACGGCGTCTACGACCTGTTCGTCGACGGGCAGCTCACCGGGCAGGACAGTGTGACCGGCGGCAATGTGTCGGTGGTGGACATGATCGCCGGGACCGCGGAAATCCAGCCCGGCCCGGCCGGCACCGTCCGGTTCACCGGTCTCCCCGACGGCGTCAAGGACGTCGAGATCTGGCTGCCGCACAACGAGATCACCGAACTGATCGCGCTGCGCACCGATGCCCCCGTCGAGCCCCTCCCGGAGGGGGGCCGCAAGAGGTGGCTGCACCACGGCAGTTCGATCAGTCACGGCTCGGACGCCGCGAGCCCCAGCGCCACCTGGCCCGCGCTGGCCGCCACCCTCGGCGGCGTGGAACTCACCAACCTGGGCCTGGGCGGCGGCGCCCTGCTCGACCCGTTCACCGCCCGCGCCCTGCGGGACACCCCCGCGGACCTGATCAGCATCAAGATCGGCATCAATCTGGTCAACACCGACCTGATGCGGCTGCGTGCCTTCGGCCCGGCGGTCCACGGCTTCCTCGACACCGTCCGCGAGGGCCACCCCACCACTCCGCTGCTGCTGGTCTCCCCGCTCCTGTGCCCCATCCACGAGGACACCCCCGGCCCCACCGCCCCGGACTTCAGCACCGTCAGCGCGGGGAAGCTCCAGTTCAAGGCCGCGGGCGACCCCGCCGAACGGGCCATGGGCAAGCTGACGCTCACCGTCATCCGGGACGAACTGGCCCAGGTGATGAAGCAGCGGGCGGCCGGCGACCCGAACCTGCACCATCTCGACGGGCGCGACCTCTACGGCGAAGCGGACTTCGCCGAGCTCCCGCTGCCCGATCAGCTCCACCCGGACGCCGCCACCCACCGCCGCATCGGCGAGCGCTTCGCCGCGCTGGCCTTCGGCACCGGGGGGCCGTTCGCCACCGGGCGTGCTTAGGCTCTCCGCTGAAGGTGCCGAGAGCGGCCGGTTCGTCCGCGGCGACGTCGTGGCCGGCCGCTCAGTCACCCGCGCCCGGCAGAGGCGTCAGCCGGCCGTGTCGTCGCCCGCCCCGGAGCGGCAGGCGGGGTGGCCCCAGCCGTCGGGGTTCTTGGTGATGGGCTCGCCCGCCGCGTAGGAGCGCCCGCAGCGGCAGCGGCCGGGGAATTTGGCGTTGAGGGTCCGGGTCTTCCCCGAGGTGCGCCGCTGCGGTGCGGAGGCGGTCTTCGCCGCCGGGCCGGCGGCCCGTCGCCGGGTGCCGGCGGGCCGCACGGTGTCGGGGGCGGCCGGCGGCTCCGGGGAGCCGAGTGCACTGCCGGCGGCTTCCTGGACGATCGCCGCCTGGCTCGCCGCCCGGTCGGCGAAGTCGTTGAGCGGGTCCCCGTCCACCTGGTGCGCCGGGACATAGCGGAACTCCACGGAGCGGTCCGTGAGCAGCGCGTCGATGCCGGCGACCAGTTCCTGATTGGCGACCGGCTTGCCCGCGGCCGTCTTCCAGCCCTTGCGCTTCCAGCCGGGCAGCCAGGTGGTGACGGCCTTCATCGCGTACTGGGAGTCCATCCGGATCTCGATCGGGACGGCCGGATCGGTGGCTGTCAGCAGACGTTCCAGGGCGGTGAGTTCCGCGACGTTGTTGGTCGCGGTGCCCAGCGGCCCGGCCTCCCACCGGACGACGGTTCCGGCACCGTCGGCGACGACCCAGGCCCAGCCCGCGGGCCCGGGGTTTCCTTTCGAAGCGCCGTCACAGGCGGCGATCACGCGTTCAGCCATGCGCGCGATCATGCCAGGCAGCGGCGCGCCGCGCGAAGCCGGCTCCGCGGGGCCCGCGGGCGGGCGGGCCGAATGGGACGCGCACCGTTCGAGCAGCGGGCCCTCGGCCGGCCGGACGCGCGCCTGGCCCCGGACCGCCGGCGGTCCGGGCTGACCCGGATCAGTTGCCGGATTCCTTCTCCGGGCGGAGTTCACTGGGCCGTACGATCACGAATCCCTCGCCGTCGAGGCGGAGTTGGACGGCCTCCCCGGAGCCGCCCCGGAGCATCGAGCCGAGGCTCTGCGACCGGTGCAGCGTGGTCTGGAGCGCGCTGCTCCAGCCGACCACGGCATCGGTGTCGACGAAGACCGGGGCCTGCGGGGAGACGGGTATGACGATGGGGTTGCCCTCACACATCACACCGAGCTTGCCGTGGCCGCTGAAGACGGAGTTGAAGAGCCCGCCACCGACCATCCCAGCGCCCTTGACGACCTTGATCTCGTAGGAGAGGGACGGGTCGAAGCACAGCACATTCCGGCCGTTGACAGTGATGCCGTCGCCCGGGGCGAGGTCGATGATGAAGCAGTTGGCGGCCTCGTGCGCGAACCACACCTCACCGCGGCCCCGCACGGCCATCAGCGCCAGCCCCTCACCGGTGACCGCGCGCTTGAGGAACTTGCCGATGCCCTGCCCCTGCTTCTCGAATTGCAGATCGCCGCGGTAGGCGATCATCGCGCCCTGCCGGGCGTAACACTCGCCGTCCAGCGCGTACTTGAGCGATTTGGCGTTCTGCTGCGTCATCCCGGGCGCGGTGGCCGGTGCGGCCATGTTCTCCGAGGCGAAAAGGTCACTGTTCATGGCCGGAATGCTAGCCCGGGGTGGCTGCGACCACCGGAAAACGTCGGGGGAGTCGGGTTCCGGAAGACCTCGGGCCCGGCCCCGTGCCGCCCCCGGCACAGTGGCCGAGACCGGATCACGCGCTCGTCCGCTTGTAAACAATCGGACACAAGAACACTCAAAATAGGTAAACCACAGCAGTCGGGCGCAGCGTGCTCTAGCGTCACGTCCGACACGGGGGCGGTTGTGGGGCCGGGGGGCTCCAGCCGCGCCGGAAGTGAAGGGGACGACCAAGTGGGGGGCCATGGGGTTGTTCGAAGCTGCCGGAGCAAGGGTGATCGATTCACCTGCCGGGACAGCCAAGTTGGACCGCGTACCGGAACGCGACGACCAAAGCAGGCACCGGCCGACGGAACGCCGGCTGCGACAGCTGGCGCCGGTCGTCGACGCCGTGGGCGCCCTGCTGCCGGTGGGGCTGCTCTGTGCCGTGACACAGCAGCCCCAGCCGCTGCTCACCGCGGCGCTGGCCGGTGCCTCATGGCTTGCCGTGGGCGCGTCGAAGAATCGTTACAGCCGGCAGGGGCCGGCCGATGACGATGCCGCACTGCCGGTCCTGCGGGACTGGCTGACCATGCTGGGCGTACTGGCCGTCGTCTGCGTCGTGGCGCGGGTCGAGGTCTCGCTCAAGATCTGTGTGCTGGCCCTGTTACCGTGCCTGGCGCTGGGCGTGGCCCGGCGCCGGCTCGTGCACCGGTATCTGGTGGCCGCCAGACGCCGTGCGCAGGCGCTGCGCCGGGCGCTGATCGTCGGGGAGGCGGGCACCGTCGATGTGGTGCTCGCGGAGCTGGCACACCGTACCGATCATGAATATGTCGTCGTCGGCAGCTGCCTCGTCGGCGAGGAGACCACCGACTCGGCGGTGCCCGTCCCGGCCCGGCTCGCGTCGGACGGGAGCACATCCGACGCGGGACTGGACGGCGAGACCGTGCTCCGGTGCGCCGCCGACCTCGACGCCGATCTCGTCTTCGTGGCGCCGGGCCGTCGGCTGCCCGCGGCGCGAATACGCCGGCTGGCCTGGGCCCTGCACGACGGGGGTCGAAATCTGGCCATACTTCCGGGCCTGATCGATGTCTCGCAGCACCGGGTCCGGCTCGCGAAGGCGGCGGGCCTGACGGTGATGCATATAGATCCCGCGGCGCGGCGCGGGATGCCGGTTCTGCTGAAGCAGGTCACGGACCGGCTGGGGGCGCTGCTGCTGCTGATGCTGCTCTCCCCCGTGTTCGCCTTGGTGGCGGCGGCGATAAGGCTCTCCTCCACCGGGCCGGTGTTCTACTGGCAGATCCGGACGGGCCAGGATCTGCGGCCGTTCCGGATGTGGAAGTTCCGCACGATGGTGGTCAGCGCCGACCGGATGCGGGCGGCGCTGGAGGCGTCGAACGAGCACGACGGGGCGATGTTCAAGATGCGGCGGGATCCCCGGGTGACGCCGGTGGGCCGGCTGCTGCGCCGCTTCTCCCTGGACGAACTGCCCCAGCTGTTCAACGTCCTGGCCGGCCATATGTCCTTGGTCGGCCCGCGGCCCCCGCTGCCCGAAGAGGTGGAGCGGTACGACGGGACCGAGCTCCGCCGGCTGTCCGTCAAGCCGGGGCTGACCGGGCTGTGGCAGGTCAGCGGTCGGTCCGATCTCTCCTGGGACGAGACCGTCGCACTGGATCTGAGCTATGTGGACAACTGGTCCTACGTCCGCGACATCGGTGTGCTGGCGCGGACCGTGCGGGCCGTCGTGGACGGGCGCGGTGCCTACTAACGCCCTTTGGTGTGCGTCCGGCGCCTCGCCGAGAGGCGGGCGCCGGACGCACGGGACGGATCGAGGGCGGTCACACCGCGGCCGGCTCCGCCCGCCATTCCTGGTAGGTCCGGGCGATGCCCTCGGCGAGCGGAATGGTGGGCGTCCAGCCCAGGGCCCGCATCTTGCTGATGTCGAGCAGCTTGCGCGGGGTGCCGTCGGGGCGGGACGGGTCGAAGGCGATCCGTCCCTCGTACCCGACCGCTTCGGCGACACAGGCGGCCAGGTCGGCGATGGTCAGGTCGCTTCCGCAGCCGACGTTGACCGTGTCGTCGCCGTCATAGCGGCGCAGCAGCACCTCGCAGGCGGCGGCCAGGTCGTCGACGTGCAGGAACTCGCGCAGCGGGGTGCCGGTGCCCCAGAGGGTGAGCTCCGGCAGCCGCTGTTCCTTCGCCTCGTGGAAGCGGCGGATGAGGGCGGGCAGGACGTGCGAGGTCTCCAGGTCGAAGTTGTCGCCCGGCCCGTAGAGGTTCGTCGGCATGGCGGAGATGAAGGAGGCACCGTATTGCCGGCGGTAGGAGCTGATCTGGACGAGGCCGGCGATCTTGGCGATCGCGTAGGGCTCGTTGGTGGGCTCCAACGGCCCGCTCAGCAGGGCGTCTTCGGTGATCGGCTGGGCGGCGTGCTTGGGGTAGATACAGCTCGATCCGAGGAACAGCAGCCGGCGCACCCCGGCCCGGTGCGCGCCCGCGATGACGCTGAGCTGGATGCTCAGATTGTCCTCCAGGAACTGCACGGGATAGGTGCTGTTGGCCATGATTCCGCCGACTTTGGCGGCCGCCAGGACGACGGCGTCGGGCCGTGCCGAGCGCAGATACGCCTCGGTGGCCCCGGCGTCCCGCAGGTCGAGCTCCGCGCGGGTACGGGTCAGCACGTCATAGCCCTGCGCGGACAGCCGCCGGGCCACGGCGGATCCCACCAGACCTCGGTGGCCCGCGACGAAGACGCGGGCGGGTGTGGGCAGCAAGTCATCCATGGGGCGGATTGTGTCAGTCAACCCGATACGTCCACCGGCTATTTCAGGAAATATCTGCCGCTCCTCGCTCTCGACCGGCGGCGCCGGAGCGGGTAGCGTCCACGCCCCGCGGTCCGCCGGCGCGTGGGCAAACCAGCAAGTCAGATCCCGATGCACATCACTTCTCGTGGGGGGAAGCCATGCCGAAAACCGCGGTCATCACCGGAATTACCGGTCAGGACGGTTCGTATCTCGCCGAATTGCTGCTGAGCAAGGGCTATGAGGTGCACGGCCTGATGAGACGCTCGTCGAGCTTCAACACCGAGCGCATCGACCACATCTACCAGGACCCGCACACCCCCGACCGGCGGCTGCTGCTGCACCACGTCGATCTGTCGGACGGGGTGGCCCTGGTGAATCTGCTGCGCGATGTGCAGCCCGACGAGGTCTACAACCTCGGGGCCCAGTCCCATGTCCGGGTCTCCTTCGACGCTCCGCTGTACACCGGGGATGTGACCGGGCTGGGCGCCGTACGGCTGTTGGAGGCCATCCGCGCCAGCGGCGTGCAGACCAAGCTCTATCAGGCTTCGTCCTCGGAGATGTTCGGCGCCACCCCGCCGCCGCAGAACGAGGCGACGCCCTTCCACCCGCGCAGCCCGTACGGCTGCGCCAAGGTCATGGCGTACTGGTCCACGGTCAACTACCGCGAGGCGTACGGGCTGTTCGGGGTCAACGGGATTCTCTTCAACCACGAGAGCCCGCGGCGCGGCGAGACCTTCGTGACCCGCAAGATCACCCGCGCGGTGGCCCGCATACAGGCGGGCCTTCAGGAGCATCTCTACCTCGGCAATCTCGACGCCGTGCGCGACTGGGGTTACGCGCCGGAGTACGTCGAGGCCATGTGGCGGATGCTCCAGCAGGACGAACCCGACGACTATGTGGTGGCGACCGGAGTGGCCGCGACCGTACGGGACTTCCTCCAGGCCGCCTTCGACACGGTGGGGCTGGACTGGGAGCGCAGTGTGCGCTTCGACCCGAAGTACGAGCGGCCCTCCGAGGTGGACGCGCTCATCGGCGACGCGTCCAAGGCCAAGAGCCTGCTGGACTGGTCGGCGAAGGTGCAGTTCGACGAACTCGCCCGGATCATGGTCGAGTCGGACGTCCGGCAGCTGGCGGACGAACTCTCCGGTCACCGGGTGCGGGTGGACCGATGACGGCCACCGCCACCGACCGCCGGCTGCGCGGCTTCACCGGCGCCGGCTACGACAAGGGCCGGGGACTGCCGGCCCAGGTCGCCTGGTTCGTCGTGCTCAACGTGCTGTTCATGAAGTGGTGGTTCCCGCCGCGGCTGCGGCCCGCGGTGCTGCGGCTGTTCGGCGCCCGGGTCGGCGAACGGGTGCTCATCCGGCACCGGGTGCGGGTGCAGTGGCCGTGGAAGCTGACGGTGGGAGATGACGTCTGGGTGGGCGAGGACTCCTGGCTGATCAACCTGGAGCCGATCAGTATCGGCCATGACGTCTGTGTGTCCCAGGGTGCCGTGTTGTGCACCGGGAGCCACCAACGCAAGTCGCCCACCTTCGAGTTCGACAACGCACCGATCCGGCTGGAGCCCGGGTCCTGGGTGGCGGCCCGTGCCATGGTGCTGCGCGGCGTCACCGTCGGAGCGGACGCGGTGGTCGGGGCCGGCGTGGTCGTCCACCGCGATGTGCCGCCGGGGGCCGTGCACACCACCGGAGGTGCCGTATGAGGATCACCCATGTGGTGACGCTGGTCAGCGACGACGGGGCCTATGGCGGTCCGGTGAGCGTGGCCACCGGGCAGCTGGGTGAACTGGCCGCGCGGGGGCACGAGGTGGAGCTGGTCTCGCTGTGGCGGGGCCGGAGCGCGCCCCCGCGGTCGGTGGACGGGGTGCCGCTGCGCGCCCGGACCGCCCGCACGCTGGTCCCGGGACAGGGCTTCCTGGGCCTGTTCCACCCGGGGCTGCTGCCCACGCTCTGGCGGCGGGTGGGCCGGGCCGACGCCCTGCATCTGCACGCCGGGCGGGACCTGGTGTCCCTGGCCGCGCTCGCGGTGGCCGTGGTGCGCCGCCGGCCCTTCGTCGTGCAGACCCATGGCATGGTCCAGCCCCGCGGCTCGGCGGTGGCCCGGCTCTTCGACCGGGTGTATGTCCCGCTGCTGCGGCGGGCGGCCGCGGCCCTGGTCCTCACCGACGAGGAGGAGGCCGGGCTGCGGAAGGTCCTGGGCCCGCGCGGGCCGCGGCTGGTCCGACTTCCCAACGGGGTCCGCTCCCGCCCGGCCGACGGGGAGCGCGGCGAGACCGATGTGCTCTTCCTCGCACGGCTGCAGAGCCGCAAGCGCCCCGAGGCTTTCGTGCGGATGGCGGCGCTGGTGCACCGCAAACGGCCCGAGGTGTCCTTCACCCTGCACGGTTCGGACGAGGGACGGCTGGCGGAGGTCCGGCGGCTGATCGCCGAGGAGGGGCTGGGCGAGGTCGTGACGTACGGCGGGGCCCTCGACCACGACGCCGCGGTGCGGCGGACGGCGCAGGCCACCGTCTACGTGCTGCCCAGCGTCGACGAGCCGTTCCCGATGAGTGTCCTGGAGTCCCTGGCGGTGGGCACCCCGGTGGTCTGCACCGGCAGCTGCGGGATCGCCGGTACGCTCCGGCGGCGCGAGGCCGCTGTGGTGACCGACGGTTCGCCGGAGCAGCTGGCGGACGCGGTGCTGCGGCTCCTGGAGGACCGTCCGCTGCGGGAGCGCGTCACCCGGGCCGGTCATGCGGCCGTCGAGGCGGAGTTCTCGCTGGCGGCGGTGGCCGACCGGCTGGAGGGGTGGTACGGGTCCCTCGCCCGGCCCGGCGCACGATGACCGGGGCGGCGGGGGCCGGCGCCCCCGCCGCCTGCGGTTACCGGCCGGCGGCCCGCGCGATCCGCAGCAGTTCGGTGATCCGCTCCAGACCGGCCCGGCTGCTGAGCCGCTGCTCGACGTACTGCGGGCCCCGGGCGCCCAGCTGCGCGGCCCGCCCGGGGTCGTCGGCGAGCGCCCGGACCTCCGCGAGGAGCGCCTTCGGGTCCTCCGGGGCGAGCACCGTCCCGGCGCCCGAGCGCAGCACCTCCTGTGCGGTGCCCCCTTCGGCGGCCACCGAGGCGATCACCGGCCGGCCCGTCATGAAGTACGAGGTCAGCTTGGACGGCAGGCTCATATCGAGCACGGATGCCTTCTGGGTCACCGCGAGCACATCGGCGGCGGCCAGCACCTCGGGGAAGTCCTCGGCGTCGGCGGGCGGCAGGAAGGACAGCGCGGGGACGTCCGCGGCGAGCCGTTCCAGATGCGCGCGCTGGTTGCCGTCCCCCATGAGCACGAACCGTACGGGCGCGGCTTCCTGACCGGCCAGCCGCGCGGCCTCGACCAGCACCTCCAGCCCCTGTTTGAGGCCCATGTTGCCGGCGTGCAGCACCACGGTCTCCCGGTCGGACCAGCCCAGTCGCGCCCGGGTGCGGTCCCGGTCGCCGCTCGGTCCCCGCACATGGGTCCAGTTGGGCACCACATGAACCCGGGCGCGCGGCACGCCCATCGCCGTGACCCGGTCCACGAACGATTCGTGCACCACGCCGACGACCGCCGCCTGGCGCAGCACCCGCGCCTCCACCGCCCCGGCCAGCGCGGCGGCCCGGCCCCCGCCCTGGATGCCGCTCTGCTCGGCGGCGGCCCCCATCAGGTCCTGGACGACCACGACATGAGGTACCCCGGCCTGCCGCGCCAGACGTCCGCCCAGCACTCCCCCGGCCAGGCTCGGCATCTGGGTGAGCACCACGTCGGGTCGGATACGTGGTGGTGTCAGGGCACCGTGGGCCAGGATGCTGGCCTCGAACAGGGCCCGGCGCAGGGCGGTCTGATGCGGCGGAACGGTGTGCCGCCGACGGTGCACGGTCACCCCGCCGCGGCGTTCCCGGACGCGCCACCGGCCGCGGTAGCCGTCCGCGACCCGCCAGGCGGGGTAGTGCGGCATGCCCGCGAGGACATGGGTGTCGGCGCCGGATGCGGCCAGGTGCTCGGCGATCTGGGTCGAGTACGGCCCTATGCCGGTGTGTTCGGGTGCGTAGTTGGTCGAGACCACGAGCACGCACCGGCCCGCGAACGAGTCTTCCACGAATGGCCCCCTCTGGATGTGCGGTCATCGTAGGAGGCTGCCGGGGTCCGCGGGCTGTGAATTGCGTTGCGATTGTGTCCCGAAGGCAACCTTGTTCTACCGATGTCCCTTAGATTGTGGTCGCTGGTGGGGAGTTGGGGGGAGGTGGGCCGATGCGGCGCGGAAATCGACCGGGCACCGCGGTGCCGGTGCGGGGTGTCGCCGCACTGTGCTGCTGGGCGCTGCTGCTGGTGGTGCTGCTGCCGGTACTGATCCTTCAGTCGCTCGACGCCCGTTTCGGTGCCGCGCTGGCCGTGCAGTGTGTGGTGGTGGTGCACACGGGTGCGGCGCTGGCCCGGGTGCTGACGGACGTCCGGGCGCGGCTGATTGCCCTCGGTTTCTGGCTCTTTTCCTATGTGTGGCTGGGACTCGCGCCGTTGGCGATGCTCGCGACGGACGCCTATCCCCGGGGGTTCATGGTCGACGCGAACACCGCGTTCCTGACAACTGCCGTGGTGGAGACGGGACTTCTCGCCTACAGCGCGGGGTCCGCGGTGGCGTCCTGGCGGTCGTCGCGCACCTCCGTGGTCCTCGAACCGGTGCTGGCCCGGCGGCTGTCGCCGGGGCGGGTGCTGCTGCTGTGCGGTCTGGCACTGCTGCTGGCGGTCGCGCTGATCCCGGGACAGGGCGGACTGTCGGCGTTCTTCCTCAGCCGGCAGGCCGCCAACGAGGCCGCGGCGCAGGCCGCGCCGGCCGCGTCCGCGGACCGGGCGATGGCCGCCTGGGCCCTTTCGGTGCCGGCCTTCTGGGCGCTGGTGGGGCTGGTGCACGTACCGCGGTTCACCGCCGGCGACCGGACCCTGCGCGGCCTGCGGTGGCTGCTGCTGCCGCTGCTGATCGCGGTGAACGTGGTCGTCAACAACCCGATCAGCCAGCCGCGTTTCTGGGCCGGCACGGTCCTGCTGGCGCTGGTCTTCAGCGCCTCCTGGCTGCGCGGACCGCGGGCGTTCCGGCTGGGCGCGGCGGCCGTGGCGGCCGTGGTGCTGGTGGTCTTCCCGTACAGCGACTACTTCCGCTACGACAAGCGGGAGCCGGTCCATGTCGTGTCGCTGGCCGAGCAGTTCACCTCCAACGGTGACTATGACGCGTTCCAGCAGATCGAGACGGGTGTGGACTACGTCCATACGCATGGCTTCACGCCGACGGCCGCGCTGGGGCCCCCGCTGTTCTTCGTGCCGCGTGCCGTCTGGCCCGGCAAGCCCGATGACGCGGGCATCCTGCTCGCCCGGCATGCGGGCTACACCTTCGAGAATCTCTCCGCGCCCTTGTGGATCGAGTCGTACATGTGGGCCGGGTTCCCGTCGGTCATCGCCGTCTTCGGTCTGATCGGCGCGGTGGGGCGGCGCATCGACGACCTCCGGCACCGGCTGCGGCGGCGCCCGGGGACCCTCGCGGCGCTGCTGGTGCCGGCCTTCGGCTTCTACCAACTGGTGCTGCTGCGCGGCAGTTTGATGGCCATCGTGGGCCCGCTCGCCCTGCTGGTCTGCATCCCGCTACTGATCACCCGTAAGCCGGGGCGGCGGACCCTTCCGCCGTCCGCGGCGGATCCCGCACGCGCCCCGGCGTCCCCCGCGCCCCGCGCCGCCTTGCCGCTACCCACAGGAGGAGCACGTACGTGAGCGTCTTCGACGAGCCCGCGGAGGAGCCGGACCAGATCCGGGACCAGCTGCGCCAGCTCTTCCGGTATCGGGCCCTGGTCGTGCTGGGGCTGGTGCTGGGCATGCTCGGCGGTGGCGCCGTTTCCCTGCTCGGCGGTTCGACCTATACCGCGACCGGCGAGGTCGTGGTGCATGCGATCAGTACGGCGCCCTTCGAGGCCGGCGGGGTCTCGGTGGACAAGCAGATCAGCATGGGCACCGAGCGGCAGATCGCGCAGAGCGCGTCGGTCGCGGCCGGCGCGGCCAAGGCCCTGAAGCTGGACACCGTGCCGGCCCGGCTCCAGCGGGATCTGCGGGTGAGCAATCCACCCGAGACCCAGACCCTGATGTTCGAGTACGACGCGGACTCCCCGGACCGGGCGGCCGCGCTCGTCAACGCCTTCGTGCATGCGTATCTGGACTACCGGCAGGACGCCGCGACCCAGCGGATAGACAAGACCGTCAGCAAACTGAGCGCCGAACTCAAGCCGCTCCAGGAGCAGCGCAAGGTGCTGGACCGGCGGATCGCCGCCGGGAGCGGGGGGCGGGCCACCGATGAGTCCGAGCGCAGCAATCTGGTGTCGGAGATAGCGGACCTTCAGGGGCGGATCTCCAGCCTGAAGTCCCTCGACACCACGCCCGGCGACATCGTCCGCAAGGGCGATCCGCCGGCCTTCCCGTCCAGCCCCGGACTCGTCGTGCTGCTGCTCGCCGGGGCCGTGGTCGGGCTGGTGCTGGGCATTCTGGCGGCCTGGGTGCGCTCGGTGCTGGAGCCGCGGGTCCGGTCGGTGGCGGATGTGCAGGACAATCTGCGGGCACCGGTGCTCGGCATCCTGCCGCGCCGGCAGGCCGGTGCACAGCTGCTGGAGGTCGGGCGGACCGGCCGCGGCAACCGGGCGGAGGCATACCGGACGATCGCTTTCCGGCTGGTGCACGACCAGCGCTTCGCGGGACGGGGCAGTCTGCTGGTCGTCTCCCCCCGGGAGCATGCGGAGGCGGTCTCGGTCGCGGTGAACCTGGCCGGTGCGTTCGCCGAGATCGGCAACGACATCCTGCTGGTGGAGGCCGATCTGCGGACTCCACAGCTCGCCCAGCGGCTGCCGCTGCACCACGGTCACGGCCGTCCGGTGCCGGGCAGTTGGGCGGACGGCGAGCGGCTGGCCGTGGACGCGGGGGTGGACGGGCGGTTCGATCTGCTGCCCGGCCGGGAGGTGCCCAACCCGGCGCGTGCCCTGTCCTCACCGCAGTTCGCGCGGCTGCTGAACGCCCCGTCCGGCCCGAACGAGAATGTCGTGGTCGTCACCGGGCCGCTGCTGTCGCACGCGGACGGGCTGGCCGTCGCCAAGCAGGCGGCCGGCGTCGTGGTGGTGTGTGATCTCAACGAGGTCCGCCGGGACGATCTGGACCGGGTCTGGGAGCTGATCACCGGCGCCGGCGGGCACATCCTGGGGGCCGTGCTGGACAAGGGCAGCCGCGGGACGTCACTGCGCCGGCTGACGGACGGCGGACCGACGCACCGCAAACGCGGCCGGGGCCGGGCGCGGACGGCCCCCGTGGCGCCGCCGCCGCGGCCGGGCCCGCCGCCGCCTCTGCTCGGACCGGCACCGCAGGACGGCGCGTCCGTCGACGCCGACACCACCTCGCTGCACAGGTGACGGCCATCCGTCCGGCGGGGGCGGGCGACCGGCCCGCGCCACCGGCGGCGGGCGGGGCCGGCGGGAGCGGGGTCGGCAGCACCGCCCGCGGCAGCATGTTCGGCCTGGCGGGCTCGGCCGCCAACGCGCTGTTCGGGTTCGTCCTCGTCGCCGTCATCACCCATGGCCTCGGGGCCCGCGGGGCCGGCGCGGTGTTCACGGGGGTCGCGGCCTTCACCATCCTGAGCAACGCACTGAAGCTGGGCGCCGATACCGCGCTGGTCCGCTTCGTCTCCCGGGACCTGGAGCTCAGCGGCGGCGCCGGCGTACCGGCCCTGCTGCGGATCTCGGTGCTGCCGACGCTGCTGGCGAGTGCCGCGGGCGCGGCGGTGCTGCTGTGCTCCCCCGGGCTCGCCGGTCTGCTGCTGCCCGAGCTGGATCCGGGCCGGGCCGCCGCGCTCATCCGGCTGTTCGCGGTGTTCCTGCCGGTGACGACGGTGGCACTGGTGCTGCTCGGGGCCACCCGGGGCTACGGTTCGGTGGTGCCCTTCGTGGGCGTGGAGCAGATCGGCAAGCCGGCCCTGCGGGTGCTGCTCGCGGTGCCGCTGGTCCTGGTCGCACCGAGCGTGACCGGGCTCTCCGTGGCCTGGCTGGCGCCCGGGGTGCTGGGTGCGGTGGCCGCCGGCGTCTCGCTGCGCCGGTCCCGCCGGAGGCATCCGGGTTCCGGGCAACCGCCGTCGCAGGCACGGGAGTTCTGGGCGTTCGCCGGACCGCGGGCGGTCTCCTCCGTCTTCGACATCACCGCGGTGTGGATCGGGGTGATCCTGCTGTCGGCGCTGGGCACCGGCACCGACGCCGGCATCTACACGGCGATCGGGCGGCTGGTCACCGCGGGCAGCCTGCTCCAGCTGGCGATCAGACTGGCGGTGGCGCCGCAGATCAGCCGGCTGCTGGCGGCCGGCGACCGGCACGGGGCGCGGCATCTGCACCGGTTGTCCACCCGCTGGATCGCGCTCTTCTCCTGGCCCGTGTTCCTGGTCCTCGCCGCGTTCCCGCGGACCGTGCTGTCGCTCTTCGGGCCCGGCTTCGGCGGGGGCGCGGCGGGGCTGGTGGTCCTGGCGGCCGCCTGTCTGGTCAATGTCGGCGTCGGCAATGCGCAGACGGTCATCCTCATGGCGGGCCGGAGCGTCTGGAATCTGGTGGTTGCGGGCACCGCGTTCGTGGTCCAACTGGGCAGTGGCATCTGGCTGGTTCCGCGCTACGGGGTGCTGGGGGCGGCGGTTTCCTGGGGGCTGGCGATCGTGGTGGACAACGGTGCCTCCGCGCTGCTGGCCCGCTACCGCCTGGGCTTTCGTACCGTCGACCGGGGCTATCGGTGCGCCGCGGTGCTCGGCGTCGTGACGGTGGCGCTCCCGGTGTTCGCGCTGCGGACGCTTTTCGGGGACACCGTTCCGGGCGCGCTTTTAGGAATTGTTTTAGCCATTGGGGCTTTCGGCGCCGCCGTCTGGCGCTATCGTTTGCCGCTGGGGGTAGGGGAGTTCTTCGGGGCGCTGCGCAAGCGTGGTTCGGGAAACTCACCGTGAACATCGGTCCCATTTCCGCACAGAACTCGTCGCGTTCCCACGTCCTACCCTGACAATTCCGATCGCGCCATGCTTCCAGGGGGGACCTGTGCGCCAAAGAAGCAGACCTGTCCATCTCTTGCTCGCCGCCGCGGTGCTCGGCACCGCGGCCACGGCCCTTTCCGCCGGCCCGGCTCAGGCCACCGGCGAAACCACCCTCACCGCCGATCCGCTGCGCACCTGGCAGACCGACGGCATCGTGTGGGCCATGGCCTACGCCAAGGGCATCGTCTATGTGGGAGGCACCTTCAGCCACATCCGGCCGCCGGGCGCCGCCCCCGGCACCGGCGAAGTCGCCCGTACGAACTTCGCGGCCTTCGACGCCAAGACCGGTGAACCGCTGTCGTGCGCCCCGGCGTTCACCGGCGGCACGGGCACGATCCGGGCCATGAAGGCATCGCCCGACGGCTCGACGGTCTACATCGGCGGCTCGTTCGGGAAGGCCGGCCCGGTGGGCCGGTCCAACACGGCCGCCCTCAACACCGCTGACTGCACCATCGGGGCGGACTGGAAGCCGACGGTCAGCTCGACCGTACGGGCCCTCGACGTCACCGACGACACCGTCTACATCGGCGGTGGCTTCGGCACCGTCCAGGGCCAGACCCGCGAACGGGTCGCCGCGCTGCGGCCCGACGGCGAGCTGCTCCCGTTCAAGGCGACGATCCGTGGTTCCTCGGTCGGCAACGACCCCACCCCGGCGGTCAACGCCCTCACGGTCGCTCCGCAGCTCAACAAGGTCATCATCGGTGGCCGGTTCACCTCGGTGAACGGCAGCCTCTTCGGGGTGCACGCGCTCGCCGGGCTCGACGCCACCACCGGCCGGGTCGTCAACTCCTTCACCGGCTGGATCCCCAACCGCTCGGCGGTCAAGTCCCTCGTCAACGACGGGACCAACTTCTATCTGGGCGCCGAGGGCACCGGCGGCGGGGTCTTCGACGGCCGCGCGGCGGGCCGGCTGTCGGACGGCGGGCAGCTCTGGAAGGACACCTGTCTGGGCGCCACCCAGGCGGTCCTGCCGTACAAGGGCGTGCTCTACAGCGGCTCCCACGCGCATGACTGCTCCAACACCCCGGGCGGCTTCACCGACATCGGCAACCGTCAGCACTTCCTGGCGCAGTCGATCTCGGACAAGACGATCCTGCCGTGGTTCCCGGACACCAACGACGGGATCGGCGAGCAGATCGGCCCGCGGGCGCTGACCATGGCGGACGGCGTCCTGTGGGCGGGCGGCGAGTTCACCACCGTCAATGACGCGCCGCAGCAGGGCCTGACCCGGTTCACGGCGGCGCCGGACACCGGGGCGCCGCAGGTGCCGCTGCTCAGCGGTGCGAGCGGGTCCCGGGGCAAGATCACGCTGAACTGGAAGGCTTCGTGGGACCGGGACGACGGTGTCCTGACCTACAAGATCTACCGGGACGGCGAGTATCTGACCTCGCTCAACCAGGACTCGCGCTACTGGAACCGGCCCAACATGAGCTACACGGACACCGTGGAGCCCGGGGCCCAGCACCGGTACTCGATCGAGGTCACCGACGGCACCAATGTGTCCGGGCGCAATGGCCCGGTCTATGTGACCGCCAGAAACTGACCGTCTGCCGAGTGGGGGGTAAATGACGCACCGAGTAGGTTATGCGCCCGGGGTCTACGACCTATTCCACGTCGGGCACCTGAACATTCTCCGGCACGCCAGAAGCCAGTGCGACTATCTGGTGGCGGGTGTGGTCTCGGACGAAATGGCGGTGCAGGCGAAAGGGCAGGCACCGGTCATTCCGCTGGCCGAGCGGCTGGAGATCGTACGCAGCGTCCGATTCGTGGACGCGGCGTTCGTCGAGACGGTGCCCGACAAATTGGAGACCTGGCAGCAGGTGCGGTTCGACGTCATTTTCAAGGGCGACGACTGGCGGGGGACGAGCAAGGGCGACAAGCTCGAAAGGGATTTCGCGACGGTCGGGGTCGAGGTGGTCTATTTCCCCTACACCGTGCACACGTCGAGCACCCTGCTGCGCAAGGTGCTCGACGGGCTCGCGAATTCCGCGTGACCGGCCCGGGGCGCCTGCCCCGGTGAGGTGTCCGTCCCCGGCCGGTCAGCGGCCGGGGGCGGACAGCTCGCGGTACCACTTCACCAGGAACGCCACCATGAACAGCAGATGGGCGACGAGCAGGCAGCAGTACAGCACCAGGAACACGTCCCGGCTGCCGAACAGCAGGAACAGGGCGCAGAAGATCCCGTAGTCGACCGGAAGCAGGGCGACGGAGCGCAGCGTGGAGGCGGGTGCCGTGGGTGCCGGCCCGCCCGCACCGCTCCGCAGCCGGTCGGCGCGCTTGAGCTGTTCGGTGAGGATGCCGCCGAAGAAGACCATCACCGCGGCGAACTGGAAGGCGACGGGTACCAACAGATACCGAGGGTCGGAGAGACCGAAGCGGCGGTAGAACGAGACGAGTACGGCCATGTGGAGGGCGAGCATCTTCGCGCAGTCGACCACATGGTCCAGCCACTCCCCCGCGGCGCTGCCGGTTCCGGTCAGCCGGGCGAGCTGCCCGTCGGCGGAGTCGAGGGCGAAACCGAGGACCAGCGCCGCGAAAATGGCGGCCGCCGCGGCGGGCGAGGGCCGGAGCACCGCAATCATGACCACGCCGGCAAAGGTGAAAAGCCCGCTGATCATGGTGACTTGATTGGGTGTCAGTTTGATGCTGTAGCCCACGGCGGCTAACACCCGGCCGGCCGGCCGGTTCACATAGCGCGAGTACAGGGACACTCCCTTCGCGGATTTCTGGGCCGCAGACAGCTGTCTGATCGCATATCCGAACTGGCTCATGTCCCCCACCTGATGAATGGACCCCCGAAGGAGCAACATCATGGCAGGCAGGACCTCTTCGTCAACCGGTGGCGCCGATCGCCGGACGGTGCTGGCGGGTACGGCCGCGGCGCTGGCGGCCGCCCTCACCGGATGCGAGCCGGCGGCCCCTGCCTCCCGGCAGTCGTCCGACGACGCCAGGGCCCCCGTGGTCACCGGCCACAAGCCCAAGGGCAAGGACGTCATCGATGTGGTCGCGGACTTCGGCGCCAAGGGCGACGGACGCACCGACGACAGCCGCGCGTTCGCCCGCGCGTACTCCTACGCGGCCGGCCGGGTGTGGGACCACATCGGCCGGACCGTGATCGACATACCGGCCGGCACCTACCTCATCCGCAAGCCCCACGCACTGCTCCACGCCCCCGGCGGAAAGCTCAAGGCCAACGGCTTACGGTTCCGCGGGGCCGGCAAACGGATGACACAGCTGCTGTTCGCACCGTCCGACGGCGAGAACGCCTATCTGTGCCGCAACGAGGACAGCTGGGCGAATGTGATGTTCGAGCAGCTGGGCTTTGTCTCCGCCACGCCCGGGGCCTCGTTCTTCTACTCCTACTCGACCGGTCAGGCACAGGACTACCGCTTCACCGAATGCGAGTGGACCGGCGAGTGGACCTACGGCCTGGCCCTCGACGGCAGCAACACCAACTCGGAGATGCGCTGGGACGCCTGCCGGGTGGGCGGGGCGTACCGCAAGGCGTTCCTGTACTCCGGGCTGTCCGAGAAGTCGGTGAGCCACGGCCAGCAGGACCAGTTCCTCAACTACTGGTTCAACGACATGAAGGTCGAGTACGCCTGGGGCAACTTCCTGGAGTTCCCCTACGGGGGTTCCATCACCTGCCGCGGCGGTTCCTACATCGTCACCGGCCGCCGCCCCGAGGACTCCGCTGACTACGGGCGCACCAGCACCTTCTTCCGTTTCCCGCGCGGTCCGCACCACGACTCCGTGCAGCGCTTCCACGCCGAGGACATCCGCTTCGAGGTGCGCCACCCGGACACCGTGGTGATCGACTGCGCCTGGGACAGCGGCACGGTGCACTTCAACGACTGTGACGACACCGCGAACGCCTTCAAGTCCTTCGCCGAGGAGAGCAGCCCCCATCGCTACCGCATCGGCTCCCAGGGCCCGCTCGTGCGCTACGACTCCTGCCAGCTGTCCGGGCAGCACTCCTACGAGCAGGACGGCGGCGGCGCGGGCCCCCGGGCCCGCTATGACATGTGCCGGCTGCGCAATCACTCCCCGCAGGACTTCATCAAGGGTGCGGGCGACCGGGTGAAGTTCGTCGACTGCCTGGGGTCCTGAACGGGCCACGGAGGGCGGGAACCCGGGGGTCCGGAAACGCCGCTGACGTCCTGTGCGTCCGCTCCGCCCCCTCGCCGACGGTGACCAACGGCACACGTACTGGTCAGTAGGATCACTGCCGGCCGGGCCTAGAGTGAGGGCCGCAAGGGCGCCGCCGGGCACCGGCGGCGGCCCGCCCTCCGAGCCGACCAGGGAGACTGCATGCGTTCTCCGAAGGACTTCTTCCGCCCGCTGGCAGTCGGGGCGCCCACACCGGTACGCGAGGTACCGTTCCGGCCGTCCCGGATGATCCACTTCTTCGACCCGGGCAACGAGAAGATGGCCGCCAAGGTGCCGGCCATCGCGCCCACCGTGGACGTACTGCTCGGCAATCTGGAGGACGCGGTCGCCGCCGACCGCAAGGAAGTCGCCCGGTCGGGTCTGGTGAAGATCGCCAAGGCCACGGACTTCGGTGACACCCAGCTGTGGACCCGGATCAACAGCCTGGACTCGCCGTGGGCGCTGGACGATCTGCTGACGCTGGTCACCGAGATCGGCGACAAGCTGGACGTGATCATGGTGCCCAAGGTCGAGGGCGCCGAGGACATCCACTACGTCGACCGGCTGCTCGCCCAGCTGGAGGCGAAGGCGGGGATCCAGCGGCCGATCCTGGTGCACGCCATCCTGGAGACCGCCACCGGCGTCGCCAATGTCGAGGAGATCGCCGGCGCCAGCCCCCGGATGCAGGGCATCTCGCTCGGCCCCGCCGACCTCGCCGCCAGCCGCCGGATGAAGACCACCCGGGTCGGCGGCGGACACCCCGGCTACCTGGTCCGGGAGGACCCGCACGGCGCGGACGCCGACGCGCCGCGGGCCACCTTCCAGCAGGACCTGTGGCACTACACGCTGGCGCGGATGGTCGACGCCTGCGCGGCGCACGGCATCCTGCCGTTCTACGGGCCGTTCGGTGACATCAAGGACGTCACCGCCTGCGAGGACCAGTTCCGCAACGCCTTCCTGCTGGGCTGCGTCGGCGCCTGGAGCCTGCACCCGGTGCAGATCGCCATCGCCAAGAAGGTCTTCTCCCCCGCACCCGCCGATGTCGCCTGGGCCCGCCGGGTCATCGAGGCGATGGGCGACGGCACCGGCGCGGTGATGATCGACGGCAAGATGCAGGACGACGCCACGTACAAGCAGTGCCAGGTGGTCGCCGAACTCGCCGATGCCCTCGCCGCCCGCGACCCCGAGCTGCGCGACGCCTACGCCGCGGCCGAGAAGGAGTAAGACCCGTGTCCGACGCGATCCTGCGACCGCGCCGCTCCGTGCTCTACATGCCCGGTGCCAATGAACGCGCCCTGGAAAAGGCCAAGTCCCTCCCCGCCGACGCGCTGATCCTCGACCTGGAGGACGCCGTCGCCCCGGACGCGAAGGCGGACGCCCGCAAGCGGGTCGCGGCCGCCGCGGCCTCGGGGGAATACGGCTACCGGGAGGTGACGATCCGGGTCAACGGGCCCGGCACCGCCTGGCACGCCGATGACCTCCGGGCCGCCGCCGAGGCCGGACCGGACGCGGTGGTGGTGCCCAAGGTGGACTCCGCCGACACCGTGCGGGAGGTCGAGCGGGCGCTCGAAGCCGCCGGCGCTCCGGACCGTACGGCCATCTGGGCCATGGTCGAGACCCCGCGCGCCATGCTGGACGCCCGTGCGGTCGCCGCTGCCAGCGAACGCCTCACCGTGCTGGTGATGGGCACCAACGACCTGGCGAAGGAGCTGCACGCCGAGCATGTTCCCGGCCGGGCCCCGCTGCTGACCGGGCTGTCCCTGGCGCTGCTGGCGGCGCGTGACACCGGCAAGGCGATCCTGGACGGCGTCTACAACGACGTGAAGAACGCCGAGGGGTTCGAGGCCGAGTGCGTGCAGGGCCGGCAGTTCGGGTTCGACGGCAAGACGCTCATCCATCCGTCGCAGGTCGAACCGTGCAACCGGGCCTTCGCCCCGTCCGCCGACCAGATCGCCCACGCGCGCAAGGTCATTGACGCGTTCGACGAAGCCACCCGCGAAGGGCGCGGGGTGGTCACCGTCGACGGCCGGATGATCGAGAACCTGCATGTCGAGGACGCCCGCCGGATTCTCGCCCTCGCCGAGGCGATCGCCGGACGTTAGGGCTTTTCCGCACCGTCCCACCTGGCTCACGCCCTTCCCGCGACCGCGGGAAGGGCGGCGCGGTTCCAGGGCCGTCACGGTGAATCCCATAATCGGACAGGGTGAACAATCGGGACTGGCCGTTGCTCAGGCTTGGTGGTGTGGGGCATCCGGGATAGCAAGATCCCCGGTTCCCACCATGAGCGCAGGAGCACACAGTGAAGAAATCGGCACGCGTCAATGTCGTGATGGCAGGAGCCTGCGGTCTGCTCCTGGCCGCGGGTACGTTCTCGCCCACCCTGGCGTGGGCCGCGCCGGCCGGCGGCGACGGGGTCTCGAACAGTGACACCATCGCCCGCTTCGACGCCAGATTCCACTGCGCGCACCGGGCCAGGTTCTGTATCAACGGCCCGGTCCTCAGCGGCAATTTCAGGAGATCGCAGAACGTCCATATCTCCGGCACCGTCAGCAACAGCGGCAGCCCGACCAACACCAACGCGAACACCAACGACGACACGGGCGGCACGACCGGCACGGCGACCAAGTCCGGCAACAACGAGCAGCACATCCACCACCACCGCGAGTGAGCCGGCGGGTGCGCGGTGAGCCGCTCCGGTCCCGGGCGTTCCGGGGCCGGAGCGGCTTGTGGCATCGACGCTCTCCGGGCGGCGGTGCCGGACGGCCGAGTGCCGGTGCGACGCGGTGCCGGTGGTCCCTCGGCACCGCGCGGATCAGTGGTGGAAGAGGCCGAGTCCGAGGATGCGCTGGACGTTGTTGCCGCTGCCCGACGAAGCACCCGTGACGGAGTTGGCAGCGTTGGTGGTTCCGTTGGTGTTGGAGAGGTTTCCGCTGTTGTTCGGGTTCCCGTGGTTGATGAAGTTGCCGCTGTTCAGGCTGTTGCCGCTGTGCACCGGCCCGTTCACACAGGCATGCGGGGACGCCAGCACCGGTGACCTGAAGTGGATCTGGCCCAGGCGGTTGTTGCAGACCACCCCGTTGACCGTGCCGTTCAGGGTGCCCACATCGGCGTCCGCCACAGCGGAGAGCAGCGAGTCCGGAAGGGTCACCGCCTGAGCCGCCCCGCCACCGAACAGCACCAGCCCGCACGCCCCGACGACCGTTCCCGCCTGCACAATTCTTCTCACGACGCTCCTCGCCTCTTCATCCGTCTGATGCCAGACGTATCGTGCTGCCGCGGTCGGCCCGCATCGGCGTTCAACCCGCGGGGAGGAAACCCCCGGCGGCCACAATCAGCCGGGTGGCCCACACTCCGGAGGTGACGGCGCGCGTCAGGTGACGCTGTGCGGATGGCAGGCCGTCGCCGAGCGGGGCGGCCAGGACTGGGGGGCGAGGATGCCCAGGACATAGGCGCGGGCGACCAGGGCGGGGCGGGTCGGGGCGTCCAGCAGGTCGCGCAGCCGGCTGAGGTGGTAGTCGACGGTCTGCCGGGAGAGGTGCAGGGACGTGGCGATCTCCGCGTTGCTGTGGCCGGCGGCCAGCAGGGACAGGATGCGTACCTGACTTGCCGTCAGCGGCGGATGGGGATCGTGCGCGAGCCCCTGATGGGTGATGACCGCCCAGACACTGGTGGCGCGGTCCGCGCTGCGGCCCACCGTGGTCAGATGCAGCCGGGCGCGGCGCTGCTGACCGCGGGCGTCCATGAGCACCACGGTCGTCTGGATGCGCCGGCTGCGGCGGGCTATGAGATCGAGCCAGCTGCGGTGCAGCCCCGGTAATTCCGGAGCCGGGCCGAGCACGGTGTGCGCGCGGCGGCCGACGAGGTCGGAGAGCCGGGTCCGCAGCAGTTCGGCGGCCGCGGCGCTGGCCTGCTGGATGCGTCCGCCCGCGGAGATGAGGGCGCACGGCAGACCGCTGTGATCGCGCAGTGCGTGCAGGCTCTCCTCGGCCTCCCGGCGCTGGCGCAGGGCGCGGGTGTAGTCGCTGATGTCGATGTAGATGCCCGCGACGCACCGCTGGCTGCCTTCCCGGACGGGGAAGCGATGGCCGACCGCCTGGCCGCCGGTGCCGTCGAAGCGGTGGTAGGTGAGGGTGTGCCGGACCGGTTTGCCGCGTTCGAGCACCTCCCGGTCCAGGCTCAGGACCTGGGGGGCGTCGGCCGGGCCGTCGACGTCGGCGACGTCCTTGCCGATGATGTGCTCCGGTGTGGTGCCGTACAGATGGGCGTAGGCGTGGTTCGCCCAGAGGTAGCGCCCGTTCCCGTCCCGGATGAAGGCCGCGGCGGGGGCGAGGTCCGCGAAGGCGTCGTAGCGGCGGGGGCCGGCCGTATGGGGGCCGACCTCCACCGCCAGTCCACGGGAGCGGCCCTGCCGGGGCACGCCGAGGGGCCAGTTCACATCGAAGACCCGGCCGTCGAACTGGGCCTGCCAATGGCTGATTTCGGGTGCCTCGGCCGGCCCGGCGAGTTCCTTGCGCACGGTGTCGAGGAACCGCTGGGCGGTCACCGTGTCGCCGAAGGCACCCCCGCCGCTGTCGATCACGCGTAGCTCACGGTCGGCCTCCCACCAGGACACCGGAAGGCGTTCGAGCAGCGACTTCAGACTGGTCTCGTCCACGACGGGCCCCTTAGTGGTGAGGAGATCAACGGGTTTCGGACGGCGCGTCCCCGCCATGCGTATCCCCCGGTGCGGGCAGGCATGCCCGGTTCTCGGCCGATCTGGCGATATCCGCGCGTTCACATCTGCCGCGCCGCGGGGACGCCATACGGCATTACGGAACCTTCGCGACGGCATGACGGTATCCACAACTCTGGCATTTGCCTGAGCGGTTGCGGCCCGAAGAGGGGAACGGTGGGCCGCACGGCTGCTTCGCTAGAGGGAACGGCGTTCGGTTCCGGGGGGCCGGGCGCTGCCAGCCGTTCCGATGGTTCCCACGTATGAAAAGGAGTCGGATTCCAGTGAGCAAGGTGCTGTTCGTGTATGCCAAGGGTGGTCCGCCCTTGGGGTACGCCCTGTCACGGGTCGCCGCACGGTCGGCAGTGCACCTGCTGGCGCTCAGCGCGCTCCCTCCCACCGTGGCCGCGTCCGCGGACCGGCTGTGCGCCTCGGTGCTGTGCCCCGCCGAGTCCGAGCGGCGCGACCTGGTGTCCCTGATCGTCTCCCGGGCCCAGGCGGTGGGCGCGGACGCGGTCGTCACCTTCTCCGAGTACGCCGTCGTCGCGGTCGCGGAAGCCTGCGAGAAGCTGGGCCTGGCCGGCGCGGGCGGCTGCTGCGCCCTGGCCCGCGACAAGCGGATGATGCGGCGCACCTGGCAGGAACAGGGCATCTCCCAGCCCCGGTTCCGGCCGGTCGCCACCGCACAGGATCTGCACGACGCGGCCGCCGCGCTCCGCTTCCCCCTGCTGCTGAAGGCCGCCTGGAGCGCCGGCTCCACCGCCCACCGGACCCTGCGCTCCGCCGAGGACGTACCGGCTGCCTGGGAACGGGCCCGGGAGGTGATGGCCGAATCCGCGCAACTGGGGTATGCCGAACTGCATGTGGCCGACGCCGGGGCCGACTTCCTCGTCGAGGAGATCGTGCCGGGCACCGCCACCGGGTGGTTCGACCAGGAGGGCTGGGGCGACTACGTCAGTGTCGAAGGCGTGGTCGTGGACGGCGACTTCCATCCGGTCTGTCTCAGCGGGCGGATGCCGACGGTGGAGCCGTTCACCGAACGCGCCGGGATCACCCCGGCCGCGCTGCCGGACGACGCCCAGCGGCGCATCGTGGCCCTGGCGCGCGAGGCCGTCGATGCGCTGGGGTTGCGGAACTGCGGTACGCACACCGAGATCAAGCTCGGCGCGGACGGGCAGATGTGGGTGATCGAGACCGCCGCCCGGTTCGGCGGGGCGATGACGGTGCCGCAGATCGAGGAGGTCTTCGGCCTGGACCTGATCGGGATGCTCACCGACCATCTGCTGGGGCGTCCGGTCTCCTGGCCCGCGGAGGTGCGCACCCCGCAGGAGGCGCACGGCGCGGCCGGTTCGCTGGTCGTGCTGGCCGTCGACGGCGCCGGTGACGCCTGGCCGGACCAGCGGGTCTGGGACTTCCCGACGGTGCGGGACGCGGTACCGCTGAGCGCCGGCAGCCATCTGTCCGTGGTCGCCGAGAACTCGCTCCCGGACGGGGCACCGGTGCCGGTGTACGACCCGGCCGCGGGCGCCAACACCATGGCGGCGCTGTGCCTGTTGTCCGCCACCGACCCGGAGACCGTGATCCATGACTTCCGGAACCTGGTGGACGCCCTGCCCAAGGTGCTCCCCACGGCCGGCCCCACCACGGAGGTGCGCGCATGACCACCACCGCCGTTCTGCCCGCCGGCGCCCCCGGCCCGGTCACCGACCGCACCGTCATCGGTGAGAACCTCTCCCTGCCGCTGTTCCGCACGCTGTCGGGTGTGCTGGCCGGTCACCCGTACCTCAAGGTCGTGGTGGACCGGATCGAGGACACCTGGCATCTGCTCGACACCGCCGTCCATCCCTTCCACGTCAACTACATCGCCACCCGCGTCCTGGACATGGAGCTGACGGAGCTGGACTCCTGCCTGGACGCCTTCAACGCCTCGGTCTACATGGACCCCGAGCGCCGCTTCCTGCTGGGTGTGCTCTCGCTGCACACCGACGAGGACGCCGAGGGCCGGGAGCGGCCGTTCCTCGTGCTGGAGACCACCGAGGCCGACACCATGAACGGCCGGCTGCTGGAGGAGTTCTACACCTTCGTCCGGCATCGGGTCGACGGCCGGCTGCCGCTGCTGCTGAAGCCGGCGAACCACGGGCAGGAGCACGAACTCGCCGCGATCAGCGACGTACGGGTGCCGCGGATCCTGGGCCATCAGCTGTTCGGCAACCGCACCCGCACCCCGCTCAACCCGGGGGAGGCCGTCGGCCGGCTCCGCTACTTCCGGACCCTTGAGGAGTACTCGGCCGCGGCCGACGGGCTCGGCTGGTCCGACATCGTGGCCATGCCGTGTCTGCCGGACGATGTGCCGCGGGTGGCCGGCTTCCTCAACACCTCGCCGGGCACCCCCCTCTCGCACACCAATGTCCTCGCCTCCGGCTGGGGCATCCCCAACGCGATCGTCCGTGACCTGGAGCGGATGGTCGACGCGGACGTCCTCGACGGCGCCTGGGTCCGCTACCGGGTCCAGGACGACGAGATCACCCTCGTCCCGCTGGCCCACGCCCCGACGCTGGAGGCCCCGGCCTGGCACCAGCAGCGGATCCGGATGGAACCCCCGCTGCTGGAGGACGTACCGGCGCTGTGGCTGCACCGGCTGCGCCGCGCCGACCGGGACCGGTACGGGACCAAGGCCGCCAACCTCGGCGAGCTCCATCACGTCCTCGACAGCCGTACCGCCGACCTCACCGCCTTCTACGGACGGCCCAGGCCGCCGCGCGCCGACCTCTACGGCCACCTCGCGGCCCGCCTCGGCGCCAAGGACGCGACGCCCGAGGAACTGCGTTCGGTGGCCGCCGACTTCGTGGGCGGGGTCATCGCGGCGCCCCACGGGGTCGCCCTCCCCTTCGCCCTTCAGCACCGCTTTCTGACGTCCTCGCCGGCCGTGCAACAGGGCCTGGGCAAGCTCAAGATGGCGCTCGAACTCGACGCCGTCGACGTGCTGGACGCGCTCTGTTTGCATTTGCAGCAGCTCATCCGGAACACCCCGCTGCCCGAGGACGTGAGCCGCCAGATCACCCAGGCGCTGCCCGGCGGCCCGGCCACCGGCCGGCGTCTCGTGGTCCGGTCCTCCTCCAACGCCGAGGACCTGCCCGGGTTCTCCGCGGCCGGGGTCTATGAGTCGATCACCACGGTCCACGGCGCGGACGAACTCCTCGACGCGGTACGCCAGGTGTGGGCCTCCCTGCTGTCGGCGCGCAGTGTCCGGCTGCGCCACCAGGCGGGCATCTCCCTCGACGACACGTACATGGGCGTGATCATCCAGGAGTATGTGCCCGCGGACCTCGGCGGTGTGCTGGTCACCTGCAATCCGACCCGGCGCGAGGACTTCCGCAACGTCTACGTCAACTGCTCCCCCGGCTCGCCCGAGACGGTCGTCGACGGCACGACGCTGCCGCTCCAGTACCTGTACAACACGGTGGAGGGCGGCGGCCGTACCGTCGCGCTCGGTTCGTCCGGCCAGGATCTGCCCGTGGACACCCGGGACAAGCTGGCGCGGCTGGCGCTGACCGGGCGGCTGCTCCAGTCCCACTTCAGCGACACCGACGTGGACCATCCGCTCGACATCGAGTGGCTGATGACCGATCAGGGGGACTTCCGCCTGGTCCAGATCCGCCCCTACGCGCTGTGATCCGCCGGTTCACCGGCCCGCTGCGCACCCGCCGGTCCCGGCCCGCGGGTGCGCCCCTGCCCCCACGGGCCCGACGGATCATCCGGCTGAACAACGGCTTCCAGCTGCTGTTCAACCTGTTGTGGTGGATGCCGGTCTTCTACGCCTACCAGCGGGAGGCGGGGCTCTCCGACGGGGAGATCTTCGGCATCCAGAGCATCTACTACGTCGCGTTCTGCCTCTTCGAGATCCCGACCGGGATGGTGGCCGACCGTATCGGTGCCCGCAACTGTCTGCGGGCCGGTGCCGTCGTGATGACCGCGGCGAATCTGGCGCCGGTCTTCGCGCCCAGCTACACCGGTTTCCTGGTGCACTTCCTGGCCATCGCCGCGGGCCGCTCGCTGACCTCCGGCGCCGCCAGCGCCTATCTCTACGACGGCCTGGCGGCCGAGGGGGCGGGCGAGCACTATCTGAGGGCCGAGGGCCAGGCGCGGGCACTGGGGCTGGCGGCGAAGGTGCTGTGCTGGCCGCTGGTCGGTCCGCTGATGGCCGTCGCGCACCCCACGCCGTATGTGCTCAGCGCCGCGAGCGCGGCGGGTTCGCTGGTCTGTGCCGTGGTGCTGCCGCGGCAGGCGACGGCCCGGGACGGCGGCCCCGGCGGCGGCAAGGGGGCGTCGCGCGGCGGACCGGTGTTCCTGCGCGATGCCGTCTCCTCGCTGCGCTGGGTGTGGGCCACCCCCTGGCTCGCGCTGCTCATGGTGCAGGGCGTCGCGGTCTTCACGCTCTCCCGTATCTGTCAGGTCAACCTCTTCCAGCCGGTGCTGCTGGACCACGGCATCCCGGAGAGTTCGCACGGCGGGGTGCTGGCCGCGATGACCGTCGCGGAGGCGGTGGCCTCGGCCCGTCCGCAGTGGCTCGGCAGACGGCTGTCACCGGTGGCCTGGGTGTCGCTGCTCAGTCTGGCGATGGCGGGCACGCTGGCGGGCAGCACGCTGGGCGGGCCGTGGACCGTGGTGGCCCTGCTGTGCGTGTTCGCCGCGGTGACCGGCTTCGCCTATCCGCTCCAGCGCAAGCTGGTGAACGACGCCATCCCGGCGGGCGCGCCCCGGGCCACCCTGCTGTCCGTCGAGAGCATCGTGGACCGGGGGGTGTGCGCGCTGGCGGCGGTGGCCGCGGGGGCCTATCTCTCGGCGGGCCGGCTGGACGCGCTGCTGTGGCACAGCGCGCTGGCCACCGGTGTGGTGATGGTGGTCCTCCAGCTGGTCCTGCGGCGTGCCCCGGGCCGCCGCAAGGTCGCTCCGGTGGCCGAGCCGGAAACGGAGCTGGTCACCACAGCAGGAAACCCCTGAGCGGCACCGTCATACTGGGGACGTGCGGGGTACCGAAGCCGGGCGCTACGGCGAAGGGCTGTTCCGTCCGGACGAGACCGGCGAGGCCGACCGTATCGACCTGGGCGCGCTCGCCCATGACGAGGTGAGCACGGCCCGGCTGGCGACGCTGGGTGCCGGGCCCGGGTGGTCCTGTCTGGACGTGGGCGCGGGTACCGGCACCGTCGCGCGGTGGCTGCTGGAGTCGGCGGGTGTCGCGGCGGTCCTCGCGGTCGACCGTGACACCCGGTCGCTGGACGCCGACCGGACACCGGGGCTGTCGGTACTGACCGCCGACATCACCGCGCCGGACTTCGACCCCGGCCGGTTCCAGCTGGTCCACGCGCGGTTCGTACTGATGCATCTGCGCTCCTGGCGCCGCATGATCACCAAGCTGGCCTCGCTGGTCGCGCCCGGTGGTGTGCTGGTGCTCAGCGACGCCGTGGACCTGACGACCGCCGGGGCGCCGGCCACCCCGTACACCACGGTCATGCGGGCGATGTGGCACGGGCTCCGGCAGTCCATCGGCACGGACATCTCCTGGGTGCCCGACTATCCGTACCTGTTGCGGGAGGAGGGCCTGAGCCGGGTGGCCGCCGAGATCCATGTCCCCCCGCTGGTGCCGGACAGCCCCCTCAGCCGTTTCTGGGCCGACACCTGGGACCGGGCGCGGGACGCCATGCTGGCGACCGGGCAGGTGGACGCGGCAGGGATCGAGCGGGCCAGGCACGAACTGTCGTCGGACGACTGTGCCGGCCTCTCCCCCGGGATGCTCACCGCGTGGGGCTGGCGGACCGAGGAGGCCGTCCGCGGCGGGCGGATCTGACGTGCCGCCGGCCGGACGGTCCGGTCCGCCGGCGGGGCGCGGTCAGCGGTGCTGCGCCGGGTCCGGTGACTGCCTCTCCGCCGTGGGGAGTTGCTGGGTGGAGCAGTGGATGCCGCCCCCGCCCTCGCCGATGTTGTCGACCGGTACCTGTACCACCTTCCGCCCCGGATACTGCTCCCGCAGGATGGCCGCCGCCCTGCTGTCCGCCTTGCGGTCACCGAAGCGGGGCATGACGACCGCGCCGTTGGCCACGTAGTAGTTGACGTAGCAGGCCAGGAACTCCTTCCCGCGCCGCCCGATGTCCGCCGGCTCGGGCAGCTCGACGACCTCGATCCGCTTCCCGCGGGCGTCGACGGCCCGGTCCAGGACGCCGCGGGCCTGTTCGTAGGCCCCGGTGAAGGGATTGCGGGGCGCGCCCTTCGCGGGGGTGCTGAGGACCACGACGCCGGGCGCGGAGAACCGTGCCAGCGCGTCGATGTGACAGTCCGTGATGTCCTTGCCCTTGACGCCCTTCACCCAGATCACCTTCGTGGCGCCGAACAGGTCCTTGAGCTCCCGTTCCAGGTCCGCGCGGCTCTTGCCGGGGTTGCGGTTGTCGTTGACGAGGGAGCTCTCGGCCAGCATCAGGGTGCCCCGGCCGTCGCCCTCCACGGCCCCTCCCTCACCGACGAGCGGGGCCTTGATCCGCGGGATCCGCCCGTCGGCCAGCACCGCGCGGGCGACCCGGCGGTCCTGGCCGTGCTCCTGTTTGCCGCCCCAGCCGTTGAAGTTGAGGTCGACACCGGCGACGCCGTCGGGGCCGAGCACGAAGACCGGTCCGGTGTCCCGCATCCAGAGGTCGTCCACCGGCGTCGGTATGACCTCCACCCCGGCCCCGCACGCCCGCTGCGCGGCCTTCGCGTCCCGGTCCCCGGCCAGCAGCAGCACCGGCTCGAACTCGGCGACGGTCCGGGCGAGTCGGGCGATGTCGGCCCGCACTCCGGCGGTGTCCGGCCCCCAGATCCGCCGGCTGGGCCAGGACATGTACGTCGCCTCGTGCGGATGCGCCTCCTCGGGCAGCCGCCATCCGCCGCCCGGCCGGGCCGCCACGGGGACGGCGTCGGCCCCGTGCGGTGCGGCCCCGTCGCGGTCCGGTGTGCCGCAGCCGCTCAGGGCTCCCCCGAGGGCGGTGGCGACCGCCGCTTGCAGTGTCTGACGTCGGGATATTTCCACGGCCAACTCCCTGACTGAAAATTTGGTCAGGAAGATGGTAGGGCATGATCGGAACCGAGCCACCTTGATTTCTTCGGACAGCGGGAGCATTCGATGCCGGACAGGCCCACCCAGATCCTCGAAGCCGCCGCCCGGCTGATCGCCCGGCGGGGCGTCCGCGGGCTGCGCGTCGAGGAGGTTTCCGCGGAGGCCGCCGTCTCGACCGCGCTGATCTACTACCACTTCAAGGACCGCGCCGGGCTGCTGCGCCGCACACTGGAGTTCATCAGCCGGCGCGCGGTCCGCTACACGGACGCCGCGCTGGAGACCTCCCACGATCCCCGGGTGCAGCTCACCGAGATGCTGCTGCTGGAGCTCCAGGACAGCCCCCAGGTCAGGGAGAACAGCGCGGCCTGGGGCGAGTTGCGGGCCACCGCCGTCTTCGACCCGGACCTGCGGGAGCTGCTGGCCGAGGCGACCCGGGAGTGGGTGGACGATCTCGCCGGGCTGCTGCGCCGCGCCCGGGAGGCCGGTCCGGACGGGGCCGGGGCCGATCCATATGCGGCGGCCGAGCGGCTCACCGCACTCGTCGAGGGCCTGAGCGAACGCTGGCTGAGCGGCACCACCTCGCTCCAGCGGGCCCATGAGCTGCTCCGCGGCGCCGTCGAGACGGAACTCCGGCCGACCTGACCGATCTTGCACCCCGGCTGCCCCCGCCCCACGGCGGGGGCAGCCGTGCGTTTGAACCGGTGAGAGGCCCCGCCACCACAGGGTTAAGGTGCCGGCGCGGCCGCCATAGCGGATGAACTCAACCCTTCGGTGAATAAGCGGACATCAACGACTGTTTTCGGTCGGAGTCCGGCACGTGACGCTCTGCGCATGATCGCCCGTTCTCACACGGGCCCCATCATGGGACCCCCCACCCGCCAAGGAGCACGACAGATGGCGGTCCTCCGGCGGTTGGCCGTATCTGACGGAAAATTTTCTGTCTTGGTGGGTAAATGGTGAAGAAAGGCGACCGAAAGTGTGCATCGGTTTTTGACCATCGATCGGCCGCTCAGCGATGGTCCTTCGTATGCCCGTCATACCCCGACCCGCGGCCAGCGGCCCGCTGCGCCTGCGCGACTTCCGTCTTCTGCTCGCCGGTGCCGCGGCCGGCCAACTCGGCGCCCAGGTCACCCTGGTCGCCCTGCCCCTCGTCGCGGTATTGGAGCTCAATGCCCCCGCCTTTCAGGTGGGGTTGCTCACGGCCGCGGAGACCGCCGCGTTCCTGCTGGTCGGACTGCCGGCCGGGGCCTGGGTCGACCGGATGCGCAAGCTGCCGCTGATGATCCGGGCCGATGTCGTACGGGCCGTGGCGATGGCCAGCATCCCGCTGGCCGCCGTCGCCGGGGTGCTGACGATGGCGCAGCTGTATCTCGTCGCCCTCGTCACCGGTGTGGCGACGGTCTTCTTCGACGTGGCGCACCAGAGCTTTGTGCCGCACCTGCTGCCCAAGGATCAGCTGGTCCCGGGCAACGGGGCGCTGGAGACCATCCGTTCCTCGGCGCAGGTGGCCGGTCCCGGGCTCGGCGGCGGTCTCGTCCAGCTGCTCGGGGCCTCCCTCGCCATCGTCGCCGACGCGGTCGGCTATGTGCTCTCGGCGCTGTTCCTGTGGGGGATCAAGCAGCCCGAGAGCCGCCCGGAGCGCGTCGCGGGGACGTCCCTGCGCCAGGACATCGGTGAGGGGCTGCGGTTCGTGTTCGGGCACCGCCTGCTGCGGGTGATCGCGGTGACGACGGGCCTGGCGAACTTCTTCACCGCGACGCTGATGGCCACCCAGTCCGTCTTCCTGGTCCGGGTGCTCGGGCTGGCGCCGGGCGTGGTCGGCCTCGTGCTGGCCGCCTCGGCGGTGGGCGGGCTCGCCGGGGCGCTGTGCGCGGGACGGCTCGCCGCCCGCTTCGGCCAGGCCCGGATCATCTGGCTGTCCGCGCTGGCCACCGGCCCGTTCGCGCTGCTGTGGCCGCTCTCGGGGCGCGGCGCGGGCGCGGCACTGTTCGCGGTCGGCTCCGGCGTGGTCTTCTTCGGCGCCGTCGTCTACAACGTCGCGCAGGTGAGCTTCCGTCAGGCGTTGTGTCCGCCGCGGCTGCTCGGCCGGATGAACGCCACTCTGCGGTTCCTGATGTGGGGCACCCTGCCGCTCGGGGCCCTGGCCGGCGGTGCGCTGGCCGACGCGTTCGGCGCCCGCACGGCGCTGGCGTGGTGCGCGGCCGGATTCCTGGTCGTGCCGCTGCCGCTGCTGCTCTCCCCGCTGCGCCGGATGCGGGACCTGCCGGCCGCCGAGGCGGCCGAGGACGCCCCCGCCGACAGCACGGGCCCGGCCGAGCCCGCGTCCGTCGGCTGACCGCCGGCCGCCGTATCCGGCCCGGCCCTTCTCTCTTCCGCGCACGGCCTTCCCACCCGCATCGCCTCCTGGCGATGCGGGACCGTCACGACAAAGAGGATCACGTGCTCAGCATCACGAGCCAGTACCTGGCCCGTTTCCGGCGGTTGGACGCCGGTGACGGCACCCCGGTCCTGCTGCCCGTCACGGGCGCCCAGCGTCGCTTCGCGCTGGTGCGTGCCATGGACCCCCACGGGCGGCCGGATCTCGTGCCGATGTTCTTCGCCTTTCCGCGCGGCACGGTGGACCCCGTACGCCTCGCGGCGGCCGCGAACCGTCTCGCCGCCCGGCACCCCGTGCTCCGTGCCCGGCCCACCGTGCTGCGCGGCACCCCCGTACTCCGCCTGGAGCGGCCGCAGGTTCCCGTGATCCAGGAGACCTGCGCGCCCGGCGAGGACGCGGCCACCGTGCTGCGCCGGGCCCTGGGCCGGTGGGCGCCGGAGGGCGCACCGCTGCGGCTGTTCCTGGTGCCGGACGGTCCGGAGGGCACGCAGGAGGTGCTCGCCGTCGTACTGGACCACAGCGCGTGTGACGGCCAGTCGCTGGCCCGGCTCGTCGAAGAACTCGGCGCCGGCTACGACGAGGGCCCGAAGGCCGAGGACCCCGCTCCCGCCGACGTCGCGGCCGAGCTGGCCGCCTACCGGGACGCCGTGCTGCGGCAGCTCGACGCGGAGGAGCGCGCGGGGGCGCCGGAGGCCATGGCGTACTGGGGCGAGCGCCTGCGCACGGTGTGCGAACAGGTCCCCGTGGCCCGGCCGGAGCCCCTCTCCCCCGGTGCGCCGCCGAGCGGCTCGGCCGCGCTGCGGATGCCCGCGCCCTCCGACGGGGTGTCCTTCCCCGAGCTGCTCAACGCCTGTCGCGCGGCGGCAGCGGTGCTGTACGGAGCGGGTCATGTGGTGCCGCTCGGCTACCCGTGGGGCGGGCGGCCGGCCGGTGCCGCGCCGGTGCTCGGCTGTTTCCTCAACACCGTGGTCTTCCCGACCGCCACGGGCGACGCGCCCACCGCCTCGGCCACGGCGGCCGACTGGTGGGACGACCTGGACCATGCCGCCACCCCCTTCGACGCCGTGGTGCACGCCGCCCGCGCGGCCGGCTCCGGCTGGCGCGGCCGGCTCGACGGCATGCTGACCGTCGACGACACCCGGCGCCAACCGCCGCTCCGCCTGGGCGGGGTGACCGGCCGGGAGATCCATGTCGACGGCCGGGCGGTCCGCGGCCCGTTCGCGGTCTCCGTCTCCCAGGGCCCCGAGCTGCGGCTGCGCATGGTGTGGGACCGCGCGGTCCTCCCCGATCACGCCGCCGAGAGCGCCTTCACCGCCCTGGCCGACGCGGTGCGGACACCCGTACCGACGGCCGGCTGACCCGGGGCCCCGCCCCGCACCCACCAACCGAACCCGCCGGACCCGCCGCGCGATCCGCGGCGCGGTCCGTGCATCCCCCCACCGGCCGGGCCCGACCATGTCCCGGCCGAGCACACCAAGACCCGACGACCTCAGGGATCGCCCATGCTTCCGCTCTCCTCCTCGCAGGAGATCGTCTGGCTGCACGAACAGGTGCAACCGGGCAGCCGCGCCTACAACTTCACCGCCGCCCTCGACCTGTGGGGCACGCTCGACACCGACGCGCTGCGCGACGGACTCGCCGCCACCCTCGACCGGCACGTCGGCCTGCGGCTGGAACTCGTCGCCGTCGCCGGGGCGATGCCGGGACAGCGGGTCGCCGGGGCCTGTGCACCGCGGCTGCGCACGGTGGACCTGAGCGGGGCGGCGGACCCGGAGGCCGCCTTCCAGGACCTGCTGCGCACCGAGGCGGAGACCCCGCTCGACACCTACGAGGCACCGCTGCTGCGCTGGACGCTGGTACGGCTGGCGGACGAGCGGCACCGGCTCATCCACGTCGAACACCATCTGATCCACGACGGCCACTCGTTCGCGATCCTGCTGCGGGACGTGTTCACCGTCTACCGGGGCCGTGTCCTGGGCGAGCCGGTGGAACTGCCGTCCGCTTCCTCGTACGCCGACCATGTCCGGGCCCGGTCCGGGGACGAGGCGACCGCGGAGCGCCGGGAGGGTCTGGAGTTCTGGGCCGAGGCGCTGCGGGAGAAGTCCTACGACCTGCCGCTGCCCGGTCTGGCCCGGCCCGGGGCCCGGCGGCGGCACCACGGCGGCCAGTTGCGCCAGTCGATCGGTGCGGATCTGGCGGAGCGGCTGCGTGCCCACGCCCGGGACCGTGGTCTGACCCCGTTCGCCACCCTCCTCGGGCTCTTCGCCGAGCTGCTGCGCCGGCACAGCGGCCGCGCGCAGATGGTGATCGGCACCGCGGTCGGCAACCGGCCGCGCGGTTTCGAGGACGCCGTGGGCATGTTCGTCAACACCATCCCGCTCCCGCTGCGGCTGGACCCGGCCGCGCCGGCCGAGGAGTCCATGGACGAGGTGACCGACACCCTCATCCGTGCGCTGCCGCACCAGGAGGTGCCGATCCAGGAGCTGACCCGCGCGCTCGGGCTGCACACTTCGGGGGCGGACAACCCGCTGTTCGACGTCATGTTCAGCGCGCACGACGCCGAGCTGCCCGACATCGAGGTGCCCGGCCTGGACATCACCCTGTTCGAGGGCTTCAACACCGGCACCACCCGGTTCGACCTGGACGTGGTGCTGCTGCCGGACGACCGCCGCGGCGTCGGTCCCCGGCACGGCGCGCCGGGCATGACGCTGGTCTGGGACTACGACGCCGACCTGTTCGGCGAGGACGTGGCGAAGCTGCTGGCCGAGCGGTTCCTCGACCTGCTGCGGGCGTATCTCGACGCGCCCGGCACCGCCCTCGCGGACCTGGCGCCGCCGCCGGTCCCGCCGGCCCTGCCGGCCGCCGCTCCGCAGGAGCCGGGGCACGACCCGCTCGACCCCGCCACCGCCCACGACCCTTCGCTGCCCGCGCTGCTCGTCGGCGCCCGCCGGCTCACCTACGGCGATCTGGCGGACCGGGTCGCGTCGCTCGCGCAGCGGATGCTGGCCGCGGGGGTGACCGCCGGTCAGCCGGTGGCCGCGGTGCTGCCCCGCGGTGCCGACTCGGTCGTGACGCTGCTGGCCTGTCTGCGGACGGGGGCGGTGTACTGCCCGCTCTCGCCGTCCGATCCGCCGGCCCGGCTGACGCTGCTGCTGGAGCGGCTGAGCCCGGCGCTGGTGCTGACCTCGGCGGACGCCCCGGTTGCCGTTCCCGACGGGCTGCCCTCGGCCACCGTCGACGCCGCGGTCCTGCCGCCGGCGCGGGCGGCGGAGACCGTGCCGGGTGCCGCGTACCTCATTCACACCTCCGGCTCGACGGGCATCCCCAAGCCGGTCGCCGTCGGCCGTGCGGCGCTGGAGAACCATCTGACCGGTGCGGCCGAGCGGTTCGGGCTGGGTGCGGGTGACCGGGTGCTGCTGTTCGCCCAGCCGTCGTTCGATGTGGCCCTCGAAGAGGTGCTGCCGTCGCTGTACGCGGGGGCGTGCCTGGTCGCCCCCGAGCGCGAGGTGCCGACCGGCACCGAGCTGGCCGAACTGCTGGTCGCCGCCCGGGTGACCGTGGCCAATCTGCCCACCAGCTACTTCCTGGCCACCCGTCAGGAGATGCGCCCCGCGCTGCGGGACGGTTACTGGGCGCCGCGGCTGCTGGTGCTCGGCGGGGAACGTCTGCCGGCGGATGCGCTGCGCGCGTTCCTGGCCGACACCGACAGCACCGTGCTCAACGTCTACGGCGTCACCGAAGCCGCGATCAGCTCCACCGTCCACGAGATCACCCGGGACGGTCTCACCGAGGGGGCGGAGATCCCGCTCGGTACCGAGCTGCCGGGCGAGCGGGTCCATGTCCTGGACGCCCACCTCCGGCCGCTGCCGGACGGCGCGGTCGGTGAACTGGCCATCGCCGGGGCGGGGTTGGCCGAGGGATATGTGGGCAACCCCGAGGTCACCGACGCCCGGTTCCGGCGTGTCGAGGCGCTCGGCGGTGAGCGGGTCTACCTCACCGGTGACCGCGGCTACCGGGGTCTCGACGGGCTGCTGTACTTCCTGGGACGCCTGGACCACCAGATCAAGCTGCGGGGTTACCGCATCGAGCTGGAAGAGGTGGAGGCGGCCGCCTCGGCCGCGCTCGGCGGGCGCTCCTGCGCCGTCGTCCTGGACCGTGAGGCCCCGGGCGGGCCCCGGCTGGTCGGCTTCCTGGAGAGCGCGGACGAGGACGGGCCGTGGGACGAGCAGACGCTGCACACGGAGTTGAGCCGACGGCTGCCGAGCGCCCTGGTCCCGGGGCGCTGGGCGCGGCTCGACGTGATGCCGCGGCTGGCCGGCGGCAAGCCGGACCGGACCGCGCTGACCCGCAGTGCCGCCGCGCTGGAACCGGCCGCCCCCGACGGGGAGTCCGGTGCCGGGCAGCCGGTGGTGCCGGCCGATCCGATGACGGCGCTGCTCGTCGAGGGCTGGCGCGAGGCCCTGGGGCACGACCGCTTCGAGGTGTCCTCGGACTTCTTCCGGTCCGGTGGCCACTCGCTGCTCGCCGCGCAGCTGGCCTCCTGGCTGGAGCCGCGGCTGGGGCAGCGCCCGCCGCTGCGGCTGCTGTTCCAGCACCCGGTGCTGACCGACCAGGCCGCCGCGCTCGCCGCCGTCGGCACCGCTGCCGCCGGCCGCCCCCTGCCCGCTCCCGCCGCCCCGACCACCGTGACGGAGTCCCGATGACCCAGCCGATGACCGCCCGGACGGCGGCCCCGACGACCGCCGGCGCGCTCAGCATCGCGCACGGCGCGCGTCCCGCCACCGACGGCGCGACCGAGGTCCTCGCCCGCTTCGAGGAGTGGGTGCGCCGCTCCCCCGACGCGCCCGCGGTGATCGACGGGACGCACAGCTGGACGTACCGGCAGATCGGCGACGCCGCCGACGAGACCGCCGCGGTACTGCGGGCCCGGGTACGGCCCGGGGACCTGGTCGGCGTCTGCCTGGACCGCTCGGCCGCCCTCGTGGTGACCGCCGTCGCGCTCGCCAGGATCGGCGCCGTCTATCTGCCGCTGGGGCCCCGCCCCGGCGAGCGCCGCACCGACGCCGTCACCGAGGATCTGAACGTCGGCTGTCTGATCGGCGATCCCGGGCTGTTGCCGCCCCGGCACCGGACGGGCGACCGGCTGGACCTGGCGCTGCCCGGCGAGGGGGCCAATGCCACCGCCACGGTCGTGGCGGCCTTCGCCGCTCCCGGTGCCGGCGCGCACTCCGCGCCCGCCGGGGCGTTCTACGCCGTGCTGACCTCCGGCTCCACCGGCCGCCCCAAGGCGGTGGCCGTCGGTGAGCCCGCGCTCGGCGGGCTGCTGGACTGGTACCGCGCCACGACCGGGCTCGGCCCCGGTGACCGGCAGTCGCTGCTGATCGGCGTCGCGTTCGACCCCCATCTGCTGGAGCTCTGGGCCGGGCTGACGTCCGGAGCGGCGTTGGTGCCCGCGCCGGACGAGGTCCGCTGGGACTCCGTGGTGCTCGCCGACTGGTGGCGCACCGCCGGGCTGTCGGTGGCGGTCGCGGCGACCCCGATGGTCGAGCCGCTGCTGGACCGGCCCTGGCCGCAGGACCTGAGGCTGCGTCATCTGATCGTCGGCGGTGACCGGATGCGCCGCCACCCCGGCGCGGAGGTGACCGCCACCGTCCACAACGCCTACGGCCCGGCCGAGGCGACCGTGGTCGCCACCACCTACGCCATGCACGGCACGGACAGTGCGGCGGGCACGGACTCCGCGCCGCCGATCGGTCACCCCGTACCGGGCGTGACCGTGATCGTCGCCGACCCGGACGGCCGGCCCGTCGAGCGCGGTACGGAGGGCGAACTGCTCATCGGCGGCAGCGGGCTGGCGCTCGGCTATCTGGACCCCGAGCTGACCGCGCGCCGCTTCACCGCCGTGCCCGAGGGCCTCGATCTGCCGGGCCTGGAGCGGGTGTACCGCACCGGTGACCGGGTGCGGATGCCGGCCGACGGGCGGCTGGAGTTCCTCGGCCGCCTCGACGACCAGGTCAAGATCAGCGGGGTGCGGATCGAACCGGCCGAGGTGGAGGCCGCGTTCGAGCAGGACCCGGCGGTCCTGAGCGCCGTCGTCACCGCGCCGCGCACCGCCGACGGACGGGCCCGCCTGGTGGCGTACGTACGGGCGGCGGCCGGTGCCGGGCTCACGGCGGACGCGCTGCTGCCGGCCCTGCGGACCTGGCTGCCCGAGCAGGCCGTTCCCTCGGACGTCCGGATCGTGGGCTCCTTCCCGCTGGACGCCAACGGCAAGGTGGACCGCGCCGAACTCACCCGGCGGGCGGCCGAGTCCGGCGCGTCCCGCCCCGGCGCCGCCCCGGACGGGAGCGCCCCGGACGGTGCCGGGCCCTCCGGTGCCACCCCTGGTGAGCGGCTGGTGCTGAGCGCCGCCCGTGATCTGCTCGGCCGGCCCGGGATCTCGCTGGCGGACAACTTCACCGCGGCCGGCGGCACCTCCGTGCTCGCCGCCCGGCTGCTGACCGTCATCGAGAAGGACAGCGGCATCCGGCTGCGCGCCCCCGAGCTGCTCCGCCAGCCCGATCTGCGCGCGGTGGCCCGGCTCGTCGACGAGCGTGCCGCCCGGCAGCCGGCGGGTGCCTGAGATGACCGCTCGCACCCCCGCGTTCCCGTCCTCCCCCGACACCTGGAAGGAAGGCCCCGTGCCCACCGAAGGCACCCCGTCCCCCGCACACCGCCCGGCCGGTGAGCACACCGCGGCCGGCCGGCCCGCGCCCTCGGCCGGGCTGCCGGCCCTCGTGGCCTGGCACGCCGCCCGGACCCCGGACGCCCTGGCCGTGGTGGACGGCGACAGCACGCTCACCTATGCGCAGCTGGTCACGGCGGGCCGGGCGCTCGCCGCACATCTGCGGGCGCACGGCGTCGGCCCGGGTGACTCCGTCGCCCTGCTGATGCCCCGCTGCGCCCGGACGGTCGTCGCCCAGCTCGCGCTGTGGTGGGCGGGCGCCGTGTGCGTGCCGCTCGATCCGGCCCATCCGCGCGCCCGTTCCGAGGCGCTGGCCGCCGAGGCGGGTGCCACGCTGACCGTCGGCGACAGCAAGCTGCTGGAATCCGCGGCGCTCACCGGCGCCACCCTCGCGCTGCCCGCTGAGCCGCTCATGGACGGCGCCCCCGCCCCGGCGGCCGAACCGGCCCCGGACGCCTCCGCGTTCATCATGTTCACCTCGGGCTCCACCGGCCGCCCCAAGGGCGTGGCCGTGCCGCACCAGGCGATCGCCGAGCTGGTCTCCGAACCCGCGTATCTCACCCTCACGCCCCGCGACCGGGTGCTCTTCCACTCGCCGATGACCTTCGACGCCTCGACGTTCGAGGTGTGGGGAGCCCTGGCCAACGGCGCCGCGGTGGTGGTGTGCACCGCCGACCGGCCGTCGTTCGAGGACCTGGCCCGGCACGTGGAGCGGCACGGCGTCACCGTCGCCTTCTTCACCACCGCGCTCTTCCACCAGCTGGCCGGCCGCCGCTCCCGGATCTTCGCGCCGCTGCGTACGGTGATCGTCGGCGGCGAAGCCCTGTCCGCGCACCATGCCCGCGCGGTCCTGCGGGCCTTCCCCTGGCTGGAGCTGGTCAACGGCTACGGGCCGACGGAGGCGACGACCTTCACCACCACCCACCGGGTCACCGACGCCGACTGCGACGGCCAGGTGCCCATCGGCCGGCCGGTCGCCGGGGCGGCCGTGCATGTCCTCGACGCCGCCGGCCGGCCGGTGAAGGACGGTGCGCAGGGCGAACTGTGGATCGGCGGCAGCCGGCTGGCGCACGGCTACACCGGGCAGCCGGAGCTGACCGCCGAACGCTTCGGCCGGCAGCCCGAGTTGGGGCGCCTCTACCGCACCGGCGACCTCGTCTCCCGGCGCCCGGACGGGCTCCTCGACTACCACGGGCGCACCGACGACCAGGTGAAGATCCGCGGCTTCCGGATAGAACCGGGCGAGATCGAACACGCCCTGCGGGAGCGGCCCGAGGTGGCCGACGCGGCCGTGACCGTGCACCGCCCCGCCCCGGACGACGCCCGGCTGGCCGCGTTCGTCGTGGCCGCGTCCGGACCGGTCCCCCGCCCCGAGACGCTGCGCGACCGGCTCGCCGCCGTGCTGCCCGCCCATCTGGTGCCCGACGATGTGCGGCTGGTCGACGCGCTGCCGCTCACGCCCTCCGGCAAGGTCGACCGCCGTGCCCTGACGGGCCTCGTCACGACGGACGCACCCGGCGCGCCGGCCGGTCCGCTCGGCCCGCTCGAACAGGCCGTCGCCGAGATCTGGAGCCGGTCGCTGGGCCGTGAAGTCACCCGTGCGGACGCCGACTTCCTCGCGCTGGGCGGCCACTCGCTGCTGGCGCTCGCCGTCACCGACGATCTGCGCGAGGAGCTCGGTGTCGAGCTGACCCTCGCCGACTTCTTCGCCGCCCCCACGGTGGCGGGACACGCCGCGCTGGTCGAGCGGGCCCTGCTCGCCGCGCACAGCGATCTGCGCCCCGGCGCCCCGGAGGACACCGATGACCACTGACACCCCCACCGGGGCGGCGCTCCAGGAGGAACTGCTGCGCCGGGCGCGCTCCCGCGACGCCCGCCCCGCTCCCGCCCCCGAGGCCGTCCACCACGGACCCGCGCCGCTCTCCCACGCCCAGCGCCGGATGTGGCTGATGGACCGGCTGGGCCAGGGCGGCGCCTCGTACAGCGTGCCGTTCGCCACCCGGCTGCGCGGTCCGCTCGACCTGGACGCGCTGGCAGCCGCGCTGACGTCCCTGGTGCGCCGCCACGAGATTCTGCGTACCCGGTACGGGCAGCAGGGCGGCGAGCCCTACCAGGAGGTGCTGCCCGCACCCGAGGCGATGGCGCTGCGCGTCGTGGAGACGGCCGCCGACGGCGCCGGCGTGCTGCTGGCCGAGGAGGCGCACCGCCCGTTCGACCTCGCCGCCGGTCCCGTGCCGCGCGCCCTGGTCCTGCGGCACGGTCCGCAGGACCACACCGTTTTGCTGACGTTTCATCACATCGCCTTGGACGGCGCCTCGTTGGAGACCGTGGCCGGGGAACTGGCCGAGCTGTACGCGGCCGCCGCCGGGGGCACCGCCGCCGAGCAGCCGAGTCCCCCGCAGTACGCGGACTTCGCCCGGCGGGAGCAGGCCGCGGCCGACCGCCTGGAACAGGGCCTGCGCCACTGGGAGTCCCGCCTCGCCGGCGTCTCCCCGCTGCGGCTGCCCCGCCCCATGCACCCGCCCGCCGACGGTGGCACCCGGTCCGCCGGAACGCACACCGCCCCGCTCGACCCGCGGGTGCCGGCGGCCCTGCGCGAGCTGGGCCGGCAGCACCGGGCCACCCTGTTCACCGTGGCGCTGGCCGCGGGCTTCGCCGCCCTGCACCGCTTCACCGGGCAGGACGACCTGGTGATCGGGGTCGCCGGCAGCCACCGGCAGGGCGCGGAGATGCGCGGCCTGGTCGGCCTGTGCGTCAACACCCTGCCGGTCCGGGTGAACACGGGCGGCGACCCGTCCTTCACCGTGCTCGTGGAGCGCGTACGGGAGGCGCTGCTCGACGCCCAGCAGAGCCGCGAGGTGCCCTTCGATCTCATCCTGGAACGGCTCGGGGCGGCCGCCCGCGGCACGGACGGGACGGCCCTGATACGGGTGAGCGCGGACGTCCTGGGCGCACCCACCACGCTGCGGCTGCCGGGCACGGTGAGCGAGTATGTCGAGGTCGGCGCCGGTGAGGCCAAGTTCGACCTCTCCTTCGCGCTGGTCGACACCGAGGCCCCGGCCGGCCTCGTCCAGTACGGCCGGGCCGCGCTGGACGAGGAAGCCGCGGCCGCTCTCGGTACGCACTACGGCGCGCTGCTCACCGCCGTCGCCGACGACCCGGGCCTGCGGCTGTCCCGCTTGCCGGGCGCGGTACCGGTGCCGCGGGAGGAGACCGACGCACACCCGGCCGAGGCGCTGCTGTGCGCGCACCCCGGGGTGGCCGAGGCCGCGGTGCTCACACCGGCCGGCGGCCCCCTGCTGGCCTATGCCGTGCTGCGCGGGATCGGGGGCCCCACACCGGCCGAGCTCCGCTCCCGTCTGCGGGCGGAGCTGGCGCCGGAGCTGGTGCCCGCCGCGGTGATGCTGCTGGACGCGCTGCCGCGGACGGCCGACGGTGCGCCCGACCCGGCCCGGCTGCCCGGCATGCCCGCCGCACCCGCACCGGAGGGCGCCCACGCCGAGGCCGTGACCGAAGGCTTCACCGCGCTGCTGGGCCGTCAGCCCCGGCCGGACGACGACTTCTTCCTCCTCGGCGGTCACTCGCTGGTCGCCGTGCAGCTCGCCGAGCGGCTGCGCCGGGCGCTGAAACTGCCGCTGACCGGCCTGGACATCATGCAGGCCCGCACCCCGCGCGCGGTCACCGCGCTGCTGGACGCCCGCGCGGAGGAACGGGCCGCCGCGCCCACGGTCACCGCGGCCCGTCCGCGGCGCTCGCGCGAGGGCACGGTCCTGGTCACCGGCGGCACCGGCGGGGTCGGCGCCTTCGTGCTGCGCGAACTGGCCGCACGGGGCCGCCCGGTGCTGGCCCTGGCCCGCCCCGAATCCGCGCATCTGGTCGCCGGCGACGGGGTGGAGGTCATCGAGGGCGATCTCACCGATGTGGCCGGGCTGCGCAAGGCCGTCGAGAGCGCCGATGCGGTCATCCACGCGGCCTGTACGTTCACCCGCCCCGAGGTCGATGTGACGGCGATGGCGGCGATGGTCGGCGCCTGGTCGCGCGGCCCGTTCGTCTTCGTCAGCAGTGTGGACGCCTATGGGCACCCGGCCGGCGAGTGGGTGGCGGAGGAGTCCGCCCCGGGGCAGCCGCTGAGCCCGTACGGGCAGGCGAAGCTCGACTGTGAGGCGCTGCTGCTGCGGGCCGCCGGTTCGCAGGGCCGGGGCGGGGCGAGCGCCGTCCGCTCCCCCCTCGTCTGGGGCCCGCACCAGCGGCTGCGGGACCAGTTGCGCTGGGGCGCGACGGGTCTGCTCTACCAAGCCGCACGGGAGGGCCGGCCGCTCGTGCTGCCCCGGCCGGGCACCGGTGGCCATGCCTGGTACGGCGCGGCCTGGGTGCACGCCGCGGCCCTGGCCCGGTCCGTGGTCTCCTGCCTGGATGCTCCCGTGCACGGCGTCGCCAACGCCGTCAGCGGCCATGTCACCTGGCGGGAGCTCGCCGCCACGCTGACCGAACTGCTCGGCAGTGACAGCGAGATCCGCGAGGCGGACGAGGTCCATCCGGACCTCGACCACCGCTGGCACTACCACGCCGACCGGCTGGCCCCGTCCCTGCGCCGTCAGCCGGGCGAGGACCGGCGCTCCGTGCTGGCCGCGATGACCGGCCCGGCCGAGCGGTGACCCGGTCGGGGTGACGACGCTGCGCCCGGTGGCCCGATCGGCCACCGGGCGCTGCCGCTGTCACGCCGTGCGGGGACCGGGCGCTCCGGGAAATCACCGCTTCCCCCGGCCTGCCCCGCGCCGTTTCCCGCACTCGGCTTGCGACCATGGGCGGGCTGCCGGGCTGACGCCCTCCGTCGCCGCAAAGGAGCCCCCATGAACGCCAGCACGGACCTGCTCGTCGATGCCTTCGGACGTATCCGGGAGAGCGTCGAGGACGCCGTCACCGGGCTCGACCCCGATGAGCTCAGAACGCGCCCCGAGGACGGCGGCAACTCGATCGGCTGGCTGGTCTGGCATCTCACCCGGATCCAGGACGACCACCTGTCCGGGGTGGCCGGCACCGAGCAGATCTGGACGTCGGACGGCTGGTACGACCGCTTCGGCCTGCCCTTCTCACCCGACGACACCGGCTACGGCCACTCCGCCAAGGAGGTGGCGTCCGTACGGGACCTGACCGACGAGCTGCTGATGGGCTATCACGGCGCGGTCCACGACAACACCGTCCAGTACCTCGCCGGGGTCGACGACAAGGACATGAAGCGCGTCGTCGACCGCGCCTGGACACCGCCCGTCACCCTGGGCGTCCGGCTCGTCAGCGTCATCGCCGACGACCTCCAGCACGCCGGGCAGGCGGCCTATGTGCGGGGCCTGCTCGGCCGTTGAGCACCGGGCCGGGCGGGCCGCCGCGGGCTCACCGCCGGCGGGGCAGGCGGTGCAGCCGCACCGCGGTGAGCCGGCCGGCCGTGATCTCCGCCGTCATGTAGGTGCAGTAGGGCTGCCGGCGGCGGTCGGTCGGCGAACCCGGGTTGAGCAGGCGCAGCCGGTCGCCGGCCATGGAGTCCCAGGGGATGTGGCTGTGCCCGAACACCAGCACATCGAGCCCGGGGAACCGTTCGGCACACCGGCGCTCCCGGCCCTGCGCGGGGCCGGTCTCGTGCACCACGCCGAGCCGTACCCCCGCCAGTTCCGCGTACGCCACCTCGGGCAGCCGCGCCCGTAGTTCCGGGCCGTCGTTGTTGCCGTACACCCCGATCAGCCGCCGGGCGCGGTCCGCCAGCAGGTCCAGGGTGGCGGTGTCGACCCAGTCACCGGCGTGCACGACGACATCGGCACCCGGCACCTCGTCGAGCAGCTGGGGCGGCAGCGCCTTGGCGCGCTGGGGCAGATGGGTGTCGGACAGGAGCAGGAGTCGCACGGGAACTCTCCTTCATCTCCGTCGAAGTCATGCCCGGTTCGACCAGCCCGACCCGGACCTGACGCCCGGTCACCTCCTGGCGCAGCGCCTCGCTGAAGGAGCAGACCGCGTGCTTGGTGGCCGAGTAGACGCTGTTGTCCTTGCGGGGCACCCGGCCCGCGACCGAGCTGACGGTGACCAGGTCGGCCACGCCCCGCGGCCCCTCGTGCGCCGCGCGCAGCAGATGCGGCAGCGCGGCGTGGGACATCCGCAGCACCGCCTTGAGGTTGAGGTCGACCATCCGCTCCCAGTCCTCGGGGTCGCTGTCCGTCACCGCGCCACGGGCGCCGAATCCGGCGCTGTTCACCAGGAGGTCCAGCCGCCCGAAGTGGTCCACGGTCTGACCGACCGTCCGAAGTGCCTCGGGGGCGGCGGCGAGGTCGGCGGTCACGGCTAGGGGGAGTCGTTTGGATCATGGTGGATCAGGGAGCGGGGTCTGGTGCGTGCAGCTGCAAGGCGGAGGAGGGAGTCGACGCGGAGCGTCGGCGAGTGACGACAACGCCGCAGATGGGCGTGCCAGACCCCGCGAGCCCGCCATGATCCGAACGACACCCCCTAGGGACGCGCCGCCCTGTGCGCCGATCGTCTCCGCCAGCTCCTCCAGGCGCCCGGTGCGGCGGGCCACCAGGGCGAGGGCGCAGCCCTGCCCGGCGAGCGCCAGGGCGGTGGCGGCTCCGATGCCGCTGGAGGCGCCGGTCACCAGCGCCACCCTGCCCGTCAGCGGCTTCCGGCCGTCGCCGCCGCCTACCCCGGTGGGGTCCTGGCGTGCCGTCGCGGTGTGCTCGCTCTCTCCGGTGCCCATCCCGTCCCGCTCCTCCCGCTCGGATTCCGCGGCCGGGGTGGCCGCATACACGGTCCGGAAATCCGTACCCCGCCGGGCCGCAGAATTCCCTTTCCCCTCCGGTAGCTGTATTCCTCAGCTGCCCCACGGGGAAAGCCGGATGGCCGGGAAATGCGGGCCGGCAATTCCCCGGACGCGGTGCGCACGGCCGGACACCGGGTATGACACAGAGAACCCCTTGTGCCCCCGGGAGCTGCTCATGAGGCATACGCATCCCCTGCCCGGCGACATCGGACTCACCCGAATATCCGGCATCACCGGCCGGTTGATCCGCTTCGGACAATGGATCAATGGCGACGGCTTCGCCGACTATCAACACGCCTTTCTCGTCCTGCCCGACGGCCGGCTGCTGGAAGCCGAGCCGGGCGGGGCCGACATCAAACCCCTCTCCGCCTACGACGGCACCGCGGTGTGCTACGTCTGCCCGGAAGGGCTCACCGAACAGCAGCGCACCGCGATCTGCGTAGCGGCCACCGCCTACGTCGGCGTGCCCTACAGCTTCCTCGACTATCTGGCGATCGCCGCGCACCGCTTCCATCTGCCCCTCCCGGGGCTGCGCCGCTATGTGGCGAGCACCGGGCACATGATCTGCTCCCAACTCGTCGACCAGAGCTATCAGGACGCCGGCGTCCATCTGTTCGCCGACGGCCGCTGGCCGGGCTATGTGACACCGATGGCCCTGCACAACCTGCTGGCCGACTGACCCCCGCGCGGGCGCACCCGACGGCACCGGAATTCCTCCCGGTAGCGTGGCGCATATCATTGAGGCCACCGGTGCGAGAGGTGACGGGACCATGCGACAGCAACCCGTTCTTGTCTATGACGGCGACTGCGCCTTCTGTACGTCCTCGGTGCGGTTCGCGGAACGGCGGCTGCGTCCGCGCTGCGCGGCCACGCCCTGGCAGTTCACCGATCTCACGCAGCTCGGCATCAGCCGGCGTCGCGCCGAGCACGAAGTGCTGTGGGTGACGCCGGCCGGTGCCGTGCACGGTGGCGCGCAGGCGGTCGCCAAGCTGCTGCTGAGCGCGCCCCGCGGCTGGCCGGTCGTGGGCGCGTTGCTCACCCTCCCGCCCCTCCGCTGGGCCGCCCATGGGGTGTACCGGCTGATCGCACGCAACCGGCACCGGATGCCGGGCGGGACGGCGGCCTGTGCGCTGCCGTCCTCCCCCGCCGCCCGGAAGCAGCTGTAGCGGGACGCCGTCAGGTGCCGGGCTTGCGGCCGTAGACGTGGACGTCGTCACCGTTCTTGAGCAGCGACCAGTACTTCTTGGCGTCGTTGACGCGCATGTTGACGCAGCCGTGCGAGCCGGGTGCCGACCAGACGCTGCCGCTGATGGAGTGGAACGCCTGCCCGCCGTCGAAGAACTGGCTGTACGGCATGGGCACGTCGTAGAGGGTCGACACATGGTGCAGATGGCGCCAGTAGATCTTCTTGGCGCCGGTGCGGGTCTCGTAGCCGTCCCGGCCCGTACGGACCGGCACCGGCCCGAAGACCAGCTTCCCGCCGTCCTGGATCCAGCTGAGCTGGCGGGTCAGGTCGACGCAGGCTATCCGCCCCTTGTTGGTCGGGCAGTGACCCGCCTTGTTGGGGTTGCGCCCGGCCGCGTTCTGCTGTGCCACGACGCGCATCACGCCCCAGGTGACAGGTCCGGCGTAGCCGATGTTCGGGGTGATGCCGTGGCTGGTCTGAAAGGCCCGGATCGCCCGGCAGTCGGCGGCCGACTGCCGGCCGTCCACCCGCAGTCCGAGGAATTTCTCGGCCTGCTTCTGGTAGGGGCCGCGGCTCGCGGTGCACGAAGAGGCGGTGGCGGCCTGAGCCGTGGAGCCGAAGGCCACCGTCAGCGGGACGGTCAGAGCCGTGAGAGCGAGCGCCGCGCCCGCCCGACGACCGGCGCCGGACCGCGGGACACGCAGGTTCAGTCGTCTTTTCATGCCCCGTAGGACTGTTTGCCCGACCCGCCGGTTGCAGGCGTGACCGACCCGAAATATCTGGTACGTGATCCGCGCCCCCGGCAGCCGGAACGCGTCCGGCTGCCGGTACGCATCCGGCTGCCGGGGGAGGAGGGCTCCTACAGAACCGAGAGACGACGAACACACCCCCTACGGTGACTGTCCGCTATCGCATCACCACTTAATGTGCTCATGGCGGCCGGTCGCGGCGCCCGCGACCGGCCGCTTTCCCCGGCTCCCCCAGGAGTCACCCCCGACCGGAAGGGACGACGCATGATCACCGATGCAGTGCGTGCGGAGTACGAGCACCGCTTCGCCATGTACGACACCGACGGCGACGGCTATCTGACCGCCCAGGACTTCACCGACCGGGCCCGGCTGCTGACGGACGCGGTGGGCGAGCCGGCGGACTCCCCCAAGGCGCGGGCGCTGGGTGCGGGGATGCGCCACACCTTCGAGCAGCTCGCCGCGCTGGCGCAAATCGACGCCACGGGGCGGCTCAACCAGGAGCAGTTCGTCGCGGCGTTCGCGCGCGCGGGTGCGGCGGGGACGCTGGGCCAGGTCGTGGGACCGTCGATCGCCGCGACCGTGGCCCTCGCCGACGCCGACGGGGACGGTGTGGTCAGCCGGGAGGACTTCGCGGTGGTGCACCGTGCGGCGGGGTACTCGGCCGCACAGGCGGCGGAGGCATTCGCGGCGCTGGACCGGGACGGCGACGGACGGCTGCTGGTGGAGTCCTGGCCGGCCGAGTAGGCGCCCGGGGGCCCGGCCGCGACAGCTCCGCCCGTCCCTCAGCCGCGGAAGGTCAGTGCGAGGTGTGCCGTCAGCCCCGGGGCACTCACCGGGGCGTCGCGCAGTCCCAGGTAGTCGTCGGGGCGGATGAGGAACCCTTCGCCGCCCCGCGCCCCGTACATCTGCCGGAACGCGTCGAGCCCGTCGTGGAAGACGGGCAGTGCCAGGCCGTCCGTCCGGAGGTGCGGGGCCGCGACCACCCAGGCGCTCAGCTGCCCCCGCGCCCCGCGCCGCGCCGCCGCCACCACCTCGTCGTACGGCGCCAGCGGCTGCCGGACCGTCCGTTGCACCACCCCCTCGCCCACCGGACGGCGCTCCGTGTGATAGCTGGCCAGCAGCCCCTCGCTCGCGGCCGACCGCACCACCAGGGCCACCTTCCAGGCCAGGTTGTAGGCGTCCTGGATACCGGTGTTCATGCCCTGGGCGCCGGTGGGCGGATGGATATGGGCGGCGTCTCCCGCGACGAACACCCGGCCCGCTCCATAGCGGTCCACCAGGCGGTGGCTGATACGGAAGACCGAGGACCAGCGGAGCGAGGAGGCGCGGGTGGGCTGCGGTGCGAGCCGGTCGAGGACCGCCTGGATGCGCGGGAGGCCGGGGGCGGGCCCGGCCTCCGGACCGTGCGCCACGTCTTCCCCGTGCGCCACGTCTTCCCCGTGCGGCTGTTGCGGCAGGGGGAGTTCGGGTGGAACCGCCCTCGAAGCTCAGCCCGAGGCCCTTGCGGACGACGCTGTGGGCGCCGTCGCAGCCGAGGAGGAAGCGGGTGCGGATCCACTGGCTCGATCCGCGCCTGCTCCGCGCCGTTGACGTAGATCAGTTGCCCCCCGGAGCGGGGCCGCGGCCGCCAAGACCTGCCGCGCCAGCCCCATCAGGTCCCAGAACCGGGCCGGCACCGAGACCAGGACATCCACATCGGCCATGGCTGCCTCCCGGGGCGGAACCACACTCCTTTCCAAGGGAACACAGCGCGGTGGGGCTGTCCATTTCCGCTGACAGGCTTCCCGCCCTCCCCGGCGAACGGGCCGTTACACCGCTCAGGACCCGTGCGCGGTGCATGCGTACCTGCGCAGCGCGTGCATCGAGTGCGCCGGTTGCGCTCGGCGGACACCCCCCGGCCGAGCAGGTGATCGCCGGCCTTCTGAAGGTCATGCGCCCACGGCCTGAGGGGTGCGCCCCCGCCCGCCTGAACAGGTGCGCCGTGTACAGGCACGGCCGCGCGCCGACGGCAAGGGGGCAGGCCGGTCCGCGGCGGCGCTACCGCGCGCTCTGCCGATAGCAACTCGGGGCGTGGTTGTCTCTTCCCCGTCGAATTCATGGCGCCGCGCGGAAATCGCAGTTCGAGCACCATTCGAACGCGATTCGCCGCACCGGCGCCGGGTTTCCTGAATGGCTGCCAGGCAACTGCGCGGCGAGCGACGGGAGTAAAGGCATGCAATTTCCTCAGGTATCGGAATCGACGACCCGGAGTGAATTCCGGGGCCATGGGGCCCGGGGCATCACGGCAGCAGCCGTCCTGCTGGCGGCCGGGGCGCTGAACCTCGTCACCGAGCAGCCCGCCGAGGCCCGGGGCGGCGGGGCCTGGGACCGCCTGGCCGGCTGCGAGAGCGGCGGCAACTGGCGTATCGACACGGGGAACGGGTTCTCCGGAGGGCTTCAGCTCGCCCACTCCACCTGGCACTCGTTCGGTGGCGGCGCCTATGCGTCACGGGCCGCGCGGGCGACCCGGGCGCAGCAGATCCAGGTGGCGGAGCGGGTCCTGGCCCGTCAGGGCTGGGGCGCGTGGCCGGCCTGCTCGGCCTCGCTGGGGCTCAACTCGGCCACCGCGCACCGCACTCCACGGAGCACCACGGCCCGTCCCGCGCCGCAGCGGCACGCCGCTCCGTCGTCCCGCGAACGGGTCCGGCATCCGCAGTCCCATGAGAAGCGCTACAAAGTGGGGCGCCATAGGAGTACCGGCGGCTCGGTCGTCGTCAACGCCGGGGACACCGTGAGCGGTATCGCCTACGCACACGGTTTTGGCTGGCAGGAATTCTACCGGCTGAACCGCCGTGTGATCGGGGCGAATCCGCATCTGATTTTCCCCGGCACACGACTGGCCCTGCCGCACTCCGGCACCCGCTGAGCACCTTCCGGAATTACCGGCACAGCATGACGCAGGTCCCGGGGAATTCCGCCGAAACTCCTTACGCACACCGCGAGACGGCCCGCCGGAGGGGACGGGCCGGCGCGGAAAGGGGTGACGGCGTCGGGGTGTGGTGATCCGCCGCCGAGAGTGCGGGGAGGTCCGTCCGCGACACCGCGGACGGGCCTTCCGGCTCCGTTTCCGCCGCGCTACGCGGTCGCGTACACCTTGTTGGCGAACTCCGCGATCTCCGCGTCGCTGAGGTTCTTGGCGAGGTTGGCCTCGGTGATCATTCCCACCAGACGGTGGCCGCCCTTGACATCGATCACCGGCAGCCGCTTGATGTGGTGCTGCTCCATGGTCTGGAGAACCTCACTGGCGCTCGCGTCCGCATCGATCCAGTGCAGCGTCCCGCCCATGGAACCGGCCTGCACCGTCGCCGGGTCGATCCCTTCGGCGCAACACGCGATGACGATGTCACGATCGGTGATAAGGCCCATGAGCCTGTTGTTGTCACCGCAGATGGGCAGGCAGCCGACGTCCAGATCCCGCATCATCTTCGCCGCGTCGTGCAAGGACTCGTGTGCACCCACACAGTGCGCTCCGCCGGACATGATGTCTCGGGCTCGCAACTTGGTGGCCATGATTCCTCCTGTCTCAGGAGTGTGCTTGCATGCCTCGCCTTCGATCACATCACGGATGCCCCCGAGATGCTCACCGGGACGGCCCGGAAACGTCCGGCCCCGACGGGGCGGGGCCGCCTCCTGGGACGACCGCCGGACCCGGCGCCGTCTCCGGGCGTAGTGTCGGTCCGTGACGACGTCGAATCCTTTCTTCGAGCCGAGTGATCTGCCGTACGGACTGCCGCCCTTCGCGCGGATCCGGAACGATCACTTCCTGCCCGCGTTCACCCGCGGCATGGCCGAGCAGCGGGACGAGGTGGCGGCGATCGGCGCCGGCGCCGGGCCGGCGACCTTCGAGAACACCGTGGAGGCGCTGGAGCGCAGCGGTGCGGTGCTGGACCGGGTGTGCCGGGTGTTCTTCAACAAGGTGGCGGCGGACACCGACGAGGAGATCCAGGCGCTCGAGGTCGAGATCACGCCCCGGCTGGCCGCCCATGGCGACCTGCTGCTGCTCGACCCCGCCCTGTTCGGCCGGCTGGACGCGCTGTACGAGCAGCGCGGGAAGCTCGGGCTGGACGAGGAGCAACTGCGGCTGCTGGAACGCCACCACACCCACCGGGTACGGGCCGGTGCCCGGCTCGCCCCCGAGCAGCAGCGGCGGCTGCGCGAGCTGAATGCCGAAATCGCCGCGCTGAGCACCGAGTTCAGCCAGAACCTGCGGGTGGCCACCGCGGCCGCCGCGCTGGTGCTGGACCGGGCCGAGGAGCTCGCCGGCCTGCCCGCGGACCGGATCGCGGCCGCCGCCGAGCAGGCGCAGGCGCTCGGGCACCCCGGCAAGTTCGCGCTCGCCCTGAAGAATTTCTCCTGCCAGACCGAACTCGCCGCGCTGGAGGATCCCGCGCTGCGCGAGCGGCTGCTCGCCGCCTCCCTCGGGCGCGGCATCGACAGCAACGGCCCGGTCGCCGTCGCCCTGGCCAGGCTGCGCGCCGAGCGCGCCGCGCTGCTCGGCTACCCCAGCCACGCCGCCTGGGAGGTCGCGGACCGGACGGCCGGCACCACGGAGGCCGTCGAGGAGCTCTTCGGCCGGCTGGCCGCCCCGGCCGTCGCCAACGCCGAGCGGGAGGGCGCGGCGCTGGCCGAGGCGGCGGGGGTGGCGGAGATCGGCGCGGCGGACTGGCAGTACTACGCGGAACGGGTGCGCAAGGAGCGGTTCGACCTCGACGCGGCGGCGCTGCGGCCCTACCTGGAGCTGGACACCGTGCTGCACGACGGTGTCTTCCACGCCGCCGAGCTGGTCTACGGCATCACCTTCACCCGGCGCCCCGATCTGGTCTCGTACCACCCGGACGCCCATGTCTACGAGGTGCACGACGCCGACGGCGGCCCGCTCGGCCTGTACATCGGCGACTTCCACGCCCGCGAGTCCAAGCGGGGCGGCGCCTGGATGGACTCGCTGGTGGCGCAGTCGCGACTGCTCGGGCAGCGGCCGGTGGTGGTCAACAACCTGAATGTCGCCAAGCCTCCGGCGGGCGAGCCGGTGCTGCTGAGCTGGAGTGAGGTCAACACGCTGTTCCACGAGTTCGGGCATGCCCTGCACGGCCTGTTCTCCGATGTCCGCTATCCGCTGCTGTCCGGCACCCAAGTGCCCCGCGATTTCGTCGAGTTCCCCTCGCAGGTGAACGAGATGTGGGCGGACTGGCCCGAGGTGCTGGCGCATTACGCCCGGCACCACGTGACGGGTGAGCCGATGCCGGCCGAACTCCCCGCCCGGCTGCGCGAGGCGGAGAACTTCGGCGCGGGCTTCCGGATGGTGGAGCACCAGGCCGCCGCGGTACTGGACTGGGCATGGCACACCCTTTCCGCCGACGGCGACGTGCCGGGCGAGGACGCGGTGGCGGCTTTCGAGACGGCCGCGCTGGAGCGTTACGGGCTGGCGATGGCCGCGATCCCGCCGCGCTACCGCACCGGCTACTTCGCCCATATCTTCAGCGGCGGTTATGCGGCGGGGTACTACGGCTACCGCTGGGCCGAGGTGATGGACGCCGACACCGTGCGCTGGTTCCGGGAGAACGGGCGGACGATCCGGGAGAGCGGTGAGATCTTCCGCCGGGAACTCCTCGGCAGGGGCGGCAGCGTCGACCCGCTCGCGGCGTTTCGTGCGGTGGTCGGCCGCGACGCGGACATCGGGCCGCTGCTGGACCGTCACGGGGTATCGCCGAGGTGAGCGCAAAAGGGGCCATGGGATGATCTTGAAGCTACTCGTGCGATGACGGCCCTCTTGCTGTACGGCATGTCCTCGGTGACGACCGGCGGCCGGCCGCCGTGCTTGCCCTTGGGGGCGGCGGTGTCGAGCCCCTCCAGCGTCGGCTCCCGGATGTTCTCCCGCTCGGTCTCCGCCATGGCCGGGAAGAACTCGAAGAGCAGCTCGCCCGGGCCGGTGGGGTCGTAGATGCCGGGCAGGGGCCCGGCGAGCATGTCGGTCAGGCGGAAAGCGGAAGTCCCCGATCTGCACGATCGGGGACTTCACCAAGCCCGGCGGCCCCGGGCGCCAAATGCCCGTTTACGCGGCGGGGTTGAGTTCGGCCTGGCCGAACAGCAGGGCGTAGCCGGCGGGGAGCTGGTGGAGGATGCGGGTGATGAGGTCGGAGCCGGCGTGGGCGGCGACGGCGGTGAAGACGGAGCCGGTGTCCCAGCGGGTGGTGGCCAGGGAGGCCCCGGAGCGGCTGGCGAGGTCCTTGACGAAGGCCCAGCCTCCCAGCGGCCGGGTGTCGGGGATCTGCGCGGTCAGGATGCTTGCGGCTTCCCGGGGCAGGCAGGCGGCCAGGTCGACGCGTTCGTCGCCGGTCAGCTGGCGTCCCAGCCCCGCCAGGACCAGGCGGACGGCTTCGTCGGCTCTCTCGCGGGTGGGGTAGGCGCCTTCGTAGCGGACCTTCTCCAGCATCTGCTCATACGCCGTCCCGTACGACTGCTGCTGCTCAGACGGTACGCGCACGTCGGTGATCACTGCGGTGCATGCCTTTCGTGGAACGGTGCGGGTGTGTGGCACCGAGGTAGGGGTCAGGTGGACTGGGGGCGGCCGAAGAGGAGGTCGTAGCCGGCGGGGAGCTGGAGCAGGATCTGCCCCATCAGGTCGTCGCCGGCGGTGTCGGCGACCGTGGAGAGGACGGCGCTGACGTCCCAGGTCGCGGTCTGCTCGGTGGCGCCCTCGATCCAGGCTGCGGTCGCCCGGACGAACCGCTCCGGCGACAGCGGTTCGGCGCTCTGAAGCGGGTTGAGCAGGATCAGGGCGAATTCCTCCGGCAGGCGGGCTGCGAGTTGGGCGCGGACGTCGCCGACCAGGTGGGCGCCGAGCAGGGCGAGCACCACACGGGCCGCGCGCTCGGCTTCCTCCACGGTGCCGTACTCGCCTCGTTCCTTGACGTGGTCGAGGAACGCTTCGCGTCGCAGAGTCATCTTGGCCGCCACCCCTTCTTGTTCTTCGGGCTGCCCACGGGGTGCGGAGGAAGGGTGAGGGGGAGATCAGGTGCCCGTCCTCCGCACCTGTCCCGGCCGGTGTCAGCCGGAGATCTCCTTGTGGCCGGATCCGACGCCGATGGAGATCTTGCGGGGCTTGGCGCGCTCGGCGATCGGGATGCGCAGGGTGAGCACGCCCGCGTCGTAGTCGGCCTTGATGTGCTCGGTGTCGAGGGTGTCGGCGAGCACGATCTGGCGGGAGAAGACGCCCAGCGGCCGCTCGGACAGCTCCATCTGCACATCGTCGGCCCTCGCCACCGGCCGCCGCTCGGCCTTGACGGTGAGCATGTTCCGCTCGACGTCGATGTCGATCGCGTCCGCGGCAACACCGGGAAGGTCGAAGGCCACCACGTACTCGTCGCCCTCACGGTAGGCGTCCATCGCCATCGCCGACGGCTTCGACCAGGTACCCGGGCCCATCAGCTGCTGCGCCAGCCGGTCCAGCTCACGGAAAGGGTCAGTGCGCATCAACATCGTGAAAACACCTCCAGCAGGTTCAGGCAGTTACTGCCAATGCGCCTCACTGAGACTGTTGTAACATGTCATCCAATGGATGACAAGCATGATGTCGTCAACCCGATGACAACCCGAGGGAGGTGTCCGTGACCCCGGCCGACCAGCCGTCTCCGTCCCGCACCGATGCCCACAGCCCGGCGTCGTTCCTGGCCGCCGCGGCGGCCCTTGCTGCCATAGACGATGCCCTGCGCGACGCCCAGCAAGGGGCCAAGAACCTCCCCGATGCCCTCGGTCCCGGTCCGGAACAGGCCCTGGCCTCCTTGTCGTTGCTGCGGCAGGTGCGCGAGCAGCTCGCCGGATGGGAGACCGGCCTGATCGAAACGGCCCGCGACGCGGGCGCCAGCTGGGCCGACCTCGCCCACCCCCTCGGCGTCGCCAGCCGCCAGGCCGCCGAACGCCGCTACCTGCGCGGCCGTCCCGGCCCGGCCGGGACCACCGGCGAGCAGCGTGTCCAGGCCACCCGTCAGGCCCGGGCCGCCGACCGCAGCACCGCCGCTTGGGCCCGCCGCAACGCGGCCGACCTGCGCCGCCTCGCCGGCCAGATCACCGCACTCACCGACCTTCCCCCCGCCGCCCGCCGCCCGATCAGCGAGCTCCACGCGGCCCTCGCCCACGACGATCCCGCCGACCTCATCGCCCCCCTGACCGCTGCCCGCCCGCACCTGGCCGCCGCCCACCCCGACCTCACCGCCCGGCTCGACACCCTCACACCTCCCTGACCCCGCCCGGCGCACCGCAACAGCAACCCGGTCCACGTCCGCCCCCGGGCAAACGAGGGGAGACCTGGAGACCAACGCGGCCGGCCTGCGGGCCCACCTGGCCCGCTCCCTCACCAAGCAGTGCCTGGACGGGCGGACGCAGTTGGTGGCCAAGGTGTCGAGGCGCCGGTTCGTGCCGGGCCGCGGACCGGCCGTCGTACCGCCGCGCCGCTCAGCCGGCGACGAAGCGCGGGTGCGGCTCCCCGTGGAGGCGGCCGGGCGGGAGCTTGCGGCCGTAGGCGACCAGCAGCAGGTCCTGGGCGGCGCCGTGCAGCGGTGTGCCGGTGCCGAAGGACCAGTCGAGGTCGTCGGCGCGGAGCTGGATGCCGCGGAGGTCGGCGCCGAAGAACCTGGCCGTCCCGGGGGTGACCTTCTCCAGGAGGAGGCGCACCCGGTCTTCGGGGACGCGCCGGTCGAGTCCCAGGGCAACGGTGATGTCCAGGCCGTGCACCACGTCGTGCCCCAGGGCCGCCGCGAAGCCGCCGACCGGCGGCGTCCAGGGATGGTGCGCATGCTCCCGGAGGTAGCCGGCGAGTTCGCTGGTCGAGGCGGCGGCCGCGTCCCTGCGGGCGCACCGGTCGGTCATCCGGTGGAGATGGCCTCCGGCGCGGACGAGTTCGGCGAGCGTCTTGGGGAGCGAGTAGCGGAACCCCATCGACATATGTGCCACGACCTCCCGCACCCGCCACCCCGCGCACAGCGTCGGTGCGTCCCACTGCCCGGCCGGCAAACCGTCCAGCACGGCTGCCAGTTCCCGGCGTTCGGCCGCGATCGCCGCCTTGATCACCATCGGAGTTCTCCTCTCGAACTGCCCCTGGTGTCAAGGATCTTGGCAGCGTCGCCATAAGTCCAAGAGTTGGTGGTTCTGCTCGCCAGAATCACCGGTTATGGATGTACGGCAGGCGGCCGGTGCCGGGAACGCCCGGCAGGCGGCCGGGGCCGCGCCCGGTCACCAGGCCGTGGGCGCGTAGTCCTTCAGGAAGCAGCCGAACAGGTCCTCACCGAGCTCGCCGCGGACGATCGGGTCGTACACCCGGGCCGCTCCGTCGACCAGGTCGAGCGGGGCGTGGAAGCCCTCGTCGGCCAGCCGCATCTTGTCGGGGTGCGGACGTTCGTCGGTGATCCAGCCGGTGTCCACGGCCGTCATGAGGATGCCGTCGGTCTCCAGCATCTCCCGCGCGCTGGTGCGGGTGAGCATGTTCAGCGCCGCCTTGGCCATATTGGTGTGCGGATGGCCGGCGCCCTTGTAGCCGCGGCTGAACTGGCCCTCCATGGCGGAGACGTTCACCACGTACTTGCGGCGCGCCGCTGCCGCCGCCATGGCCGGGCGCAGCTTGCTCACCAGCAGGAACGGGGCGGTCATATTGCACAGCTGGACTTCCAGCAGCTCGACCGGGTCGACCTCGTCCACCTTCTGGATCCAGCTGTTGCTGGCGTGCAGATCCGGTACCAGCCCACCGGCGTCGATCGCGGTGCCCGCCTCGATACGGGCGGGGGTGGCGGAGCCGGTGGTCAGGGCGAGGGCGGTGAGGTCGGCCGCGGTCAGCGCGCCGGAGGTGCCCGCGGCGGCGGGGAGAGCCGCGGGGGCGCCGCTGCCGAAGTGCCCGAGGACGACGGAGGCGGGCAGCTCCCCGGCGGGCAGCGGGGCGGACTCGGCGGCGATCAGCTGTCCGTACGCCTCGGGTGACCGGCGGACGGTCTGCGCGGCGTTGTTGATCAGAATGTCCAGCGGACCTTCGGCGCTCACCGTGTCGGCGAGCGCGATGACCTGGGCCGGGTCCCGCAGATCGATCCCGACGATCTTCAGCCGGTGCAGCCAGTCCGCGCTGTCCGGCATCGCCTTGAAGCGGCGGATGGCGTCGCTCGGGAAGCGGGTGGTGATGGTGGTGTGGGCGCCGTCGCGCAGCAGCCGGAGCGCGATATACATGCCGATCTTGGCCCGGCCGCCGGTGAGCAGTGCGCGCCGGCCGGCGAGGTCGGTCCGGGCGTCGCGGCGGGCCCGGTTCTCCTTGGCGCAGGGCGGGCAGAGCTGGTGGTAGAAGGCGTCGACCTCGACATAGCGGGTCTTGCAGGTGTAGCAGGACCGGGGCCGCTCCAGGATGCCGGCGAGCTCGGTGCGCACGGAGCTGGCGAGGGCCAGGCCCTGGGTCTCGTCGTCGATCCGGTCGGGCGCACCGGTGGCGGTGGCCGCGGTCACCGCCCGGTCGTTGGCGGACTTGGCCGCCCGGCGCTCCTGCCGGCGCCGCTGCTTCACCTTGCGGTAAATGCCGGCGGTGGCGCGCCGTATGGTGATCGCGTCCGGGTGGTCGACGGGCAGCGCGTCGAGCTCCTCCAGCACGCTCAGGCAGACCGCCATCCGCTCCGAGTCGATACCCGTGCCATCGGCCCGGCCTGTTTCGGTCACCGTCATCGCCGCTGCCGCTTTCCTGGGATCGTATGTTCTATTCACGCTTCGGCGGAACTGTACTGAGCCGCGGCTGTTGCGCCAAACCCGGTGGAGGGCGCCGGCGCTGGTGAGCGCGGCGCGGGGCGGTGGAGCGGCGCCCGGCCGGTCATGGACGGGGGCCCGGCACTCCGCCTGCGCCGGGCCCCCGTCCTGCCGTATCCCGCCGTCCGTCACCGCACCGGGTCGTGCCCCAGCTCGATGTCGAACTCACCGTCTCCGGCGGCCGCCACATGCAGCGGGGTGGCCACCGGCGGGTAGCCGCTGGCGATCAGGGTGTACGCACCGCTGTCGAGGTCGGTGAAGACGTACTCCCCGTCCTGTCCGCTGGTGGCGGTGCCCACCACCTGGCCCGCCGGGTCCAGCAGGGTCACCCGGGCGTCGTCCACCGGGCTGCCGTGCACCGTGCGTACGGTGCCCCGGACCTGGGCGCCGGGCGTCAGCCGGATCTCGTACCAGTTGCGGTCGCCGGTGGTGACCTCCACCGGGAGGGCGGACGGGCGGTGGCGGGCGGCGCTGACGGCCAGGGTGTAGCTGCCGGGGGCCAGTTCACCGAACGCGAAGCTGCCGTCCTGGCCGGCCACGCCGGATGCCACGACCTCGCCGGTGACATCGGTGGCCACGACGAGCGCGCCGGGCACCGGGTCGTCGCCCTTCTCGTCGCGGACCTCGCCCTCAAGGCCGGCCGCGCCGCCGAGGGTCAGGTCGTACGACACCGGCTCGCCGCCCACCACGACGGTCACGGCCCGCGGCTGCCGGGCCCCCGCGGAGCCGATCAGCACATAGCTGCCGGCGCCCGTCGTGGGCAGCGCGTAGCCGCCGTCGGCGGCGGTCGAGGTACGGCCGAGCTGCCGGCCGTCGACGCTGATCAGGGTGACCGCGGCCCGGTCCACCGGCCGGCCGTCACCGTCCCGTACGGTTCCCCGGATCTCCGGACCGGTCGTGCCGTTGCCACGGTCCGCGGCCGGTGCGGAGGCCGCGGTCACGGCCGGTACGGCGTCGGCGCCCGGGGCACCGCCGGGCTCGGACGGCCCGGACGGCGTCGACGTGACCTCCGCGTCCCCCTCGGCACCGTTCGCCGCGGCATCGGCTTCGGCGTCGGCCTCCGCACGGGCCTGGAGCCCGGAGATCTGCCGCAGCGGGACCTCCTTGATGAACCAGATCAGAAGGAAGGCCAGGGCGACGACGATCGCCCCCATGAGGAAGACCGTGTGCATCGAGTCCGCGAAGCCGCGCTTGAACGGCTCGGCCAGCCGCGGATCGAGGTGCTGGATGAACGACGAATCGCTGAGCACGCCGGAGGAGTCCCCGTTGCCGGGGTGCTTGAGCATGTCCAGCACGGGCTTGTTGGCGGGGTCGTGCAGCACCGCGGGGTCATGCAGCGCGGCCTGGAACCGCTCGGTGGACACCGCGTCCTTGAACGCCGCGGAGATCTTGTCACCGACCGTGCTGAACAGCACCGACAGGAAGACCGCGGTACCGGCGGTGGCGCCCATCTGACGGAAGAACGTGGACGAGGCGGTCGCCACGCCCATGTCCCGCGGCGGCACCGCGTTCTGCACCGCCAGCACCAGCGTCTGCATACAGCCGCCCAGGCCGAGGCCGAAGACCAGCATGTAGATCATGGTCTCCCACAGCGGGGTGTCCCACTGGACCCGGAAGTGGAAGAGCAGCATCGCCGCGATCATCAGCGCGGTCCCGATGATCGGGAAGATCTTGTAGCGGCCGGTCTTGGCGGTGATCTGGCCCGACGCGATGGAGGCGATGAACATGCCCGCCATCAGCGGCAGCATTTCCAGACCCGAGCTGGTGGGGCTGGCGCCCTTCACGATCTGGAGGTACTGCGGGATCATCAGCATCCCGCCGAACATCCCCATACCGATCAGCACGGACAGCACACTGGTCTTGCTGAAGGTGCCGTTGCGGAACAGCCGCATCGGGATCAGCGCGTCGTCGCCGATCCACCGCTCGACGAAGATCCAGGCGATGATGCCGACGCCACCGATCGCATAGCAGGCGATCGACCGGGAGGAGTCCCAGCCCCACTCCCGGCCCTGCTCCGCGACGAGCAGCAGCGGCACCACACCGACGGAGAGGGTGAGCGCTCCCCACCAGTCGATGCGGTGATCGCGCCGGGTGTGCGGAATGTTGAGGACCTTGGCGACCACGAACAGCGCGATGATCCCGATCGGGACGTTGACCAGGAAGACCCAGCGCCAGCCGGTGATGCCCAGCAGCTGGTCCTGCCCGGCGAGCGCCCCGCCGATCAGCGGCCCGGCCACACTGGAGGTGGCGAAGGTGCCGAGCATGTAGCCCTGGTAGCGGGCGCGTTCGCGGGGCGGGACGATGTCCCCGATGATCGCCAGCGCCAGCGACATCAGACCGCCGGCGCCCAGGCCCTGCACCGCCCGGAACGCGGCGAGTTCGGTCATCGAGGTGGAGAAGGTGCACAGCACCGAACCCACGACGAAGATGGTGATCGCGGCCAGGTAGTACGGCTTGCGGCCGTACAGGTCGGACAGCTTGCCGTAGAGCGGCGTGGCGATCGTCGAGGTGATCAGATACGCGGTGGTCGCCCACGCCTGCTGGCTGAGGCCGTGCAGATCGTCGGCGATGGTCCGGATCGAGGTGCTGACGATGGTCTGGTCGAGCGCGGCGAGGAACATCCCCAGCATCAAACCGCTGAGGATGGTGAGTATCTGACGGTGACTCAGGATTCCTGGTCCGGGTATCTCCCCGGTTCCCGCCCCGGGCGGGGAGGTGGCGGTGCTCATGTACGTAGGTCTCCCTGCTCCACGGCGGCGCCCTGGTCTCCCCCGGGACCCAGCCGTGTGTGTTGTCGTTCTGCCATGTGCTCGTTGAGACGGCCGAGGAGCCGGATCAGGTCGGCCCGGTCCTGGGGCGACCACGGTTCGAGGAGCGCGGCCAGTTCCGCGTCGCGCTGACTGCGGTAGTGCGCGAACGCGGCACGCCCCGCCGCGGTCGCGGCCAGCAGCGACCCGCGGCGGTCCTCCGGGTCCGGGCGACGGGTCACCAGGCCGCGCTCCACCAGCGAGCGCACCTGCCGGCTGACGGTCGACAGATCGAGGAACGCATCGGCGGCCAGATCGGTCGCCCGCTGGTCCCCGCCGACCACCAGCCGGGCCAGCAGCACCCGGTCGGCGGCACCGCCGTCGCCCTTGGCCCGCTGCTTCCAGGCCGCGATCAGCCGCGAGAACCGGACGATCTCCGTTCCCAGTCCGGCGGCCGCCTCCTCCAGCCCCGATGAGGCGGTGACCTCCGGGGCAGCCCGGCCGCAGTCATGGACCGTGCCCTTACTCATCGTCGTGATCCTTCGCGGTGCTGTCATCGGCCCGTGAGTACCTTGCTTGTATCCACCAAGCATAGCGGCTGGAATCACCCGCTCCGCACCGCCCAACCCCGGGGTACGGATGCGGAGATGGGGGTGCGGAGGCACTGGTCCGGCCCGTATATGCTCCGCCACGCCCCCTCCACGAGCGGCGCACGTCCCCCCGACGGCGTACGGAAACCGGACAAGACCGCCGCCATCCGACCCCGGCCGGAGGCCGTTGTGCACCTTCCCCCTGAACTCCTCGCGCTGCTGCGCCGGCCGAGCGTCTGCTTCCTGGCCACCTCGATGCCCGACGGGTCCCCGCAGCTGACCCAGACCTGGGTCGACACCGACGGCACCCATGTACTGATCAACAGCGTCCGGAGCCATGTGAAGACCCGGAACATCCAGCGCGACCCCCGCGTCGCCGTCGCGGTCTCCGACCCGGACCACCCCGCGCGCTACTTCCAGGTGCGCGGCCGGGTGGTCGAGACCACGACCGAGGGCGCGGTCGAGCACATCGAGCAGCTCGCGCAGAAGTACCTCGGCAAGCCGTACCCCTGGTACGGGGGCCGCGACGAGGAACGCGTGCTGTTCGTCATCGAGCCGCGGAGCATCAGCGGTACGGGGTGAGGCGCGGCTCAGCGATCTGTCCCTCGCCGGTCTGCTGGACTACACGCAGGTCAAGCACGTCATGCTGTGACGCGGCTCCGGGCACGGCGGTGCCGGGAGGGCCGGGCGGCGCGACTCTCAGGTGTCCGCCGCACGGCCCCGCCGCACGGGCCGGCTCCCCGCCGCGCTCAGGTGTCCGCCGGCCCGGGCTCCGTGCCCTCGTGGACGACTGCCGGCGCCTCGTCCTGAGCACCCGTCAGGTCCCGGGCCAGCGCGACACGGGAGAGCAGCACGGCGCCCCACAGGACCAGCGCGACGCCCACCGCCTCGGGCAGCAGCCACCAGCCGGTCCGTACCCGTTCGTCGTAGAGGGTGACGCCCAGCGACAGGCTCACCAGCGCGTCGCCGAGCGTGAGGACCGGCTGCGAGGCGGTCAGCGGGCCCGACTGCATCGCGTTCTCCAGCAGGAAGATGGCCAGTACGCCGGTCAGGGCGAAGCCATAGGTCTGCCAGGTGCTGAAGAACGCGGCGGGGCCGCCGGTCTGCCAGGCATGTGTGGCGTCCTTCAGCATGGCCGCCGTGAGGGCGTAGCCGACCGCGGTCGCCCCGGCGAAGCAGGCGGCCCGTACGCCGCCCGCACCGCGCCGGAGCGCGGCACCGACCGCGGTGACGATCACCGCGGCGCAGACCGCCAGCGCGGGCACCCAGCGGTCGAAGGGGGCGTGGGTGGTACCGATGGTGGGCGCGGCGGCGGCGAGAGCGGAGCCCAGGCCGACGACCAGCAGTCCCACCCCGACCCAGCCGGAGCGGGGGATCCGTCCCCCGAGGAGGACCCGTCCGATGAGCAGGGCGAGGGGCAGTTCGAGGACGAACAGCGGCTGCACCACCGACAGCGCTCCCTGGGACAGGGCCAGCGCCTGGAAGCAGGCCGCGGCGACGACCGCGAGCATCCCGCCGAGCCAGACGGCCCGGTGCAGCAGGTCGACCAGCAGCCCCAGGCGCAGTCCGGCGGAGAGCGGGACCGTACGGGCGGCCCGGCGCTGGAGGACCGTGGCCAGTGCGTTGCTGGCCGCCGCGAGCAGTGCGAACAGTACGGCCGGCCACGTGGTCACGGCCCACCTCCTCGTCGGCCACCCGGGCACCGGGGCGGGGCCCGCGCCCTGGTGGCCGGGCGGCGGGGCGGCGCTGTAGCGGTCTTCGACGCTATCCGGCGGCCGACGGGACGGCCCGGCGACACGGGCGCCGCAGGGCCGTATTCGCTGAGCCGGACGGAGGTGCACCGGGTGCCGCTGTGGCTGCGTCCGGAGTGCCGCGCGGCCGTCCCCGGGGCGGCAGATCTTGTCACCCCGGCGTCGAAACACCAGGTCACAACCGTGGCCCCACGGGCGGCAGGTGGCGCAACACTGCGGCAACACCACTGGCCGGATCTCGTCGGTATGGTCCACCGCATGCCAGCCGAACGGACCCGCCAGCACACGACTCCGGTAGCGGCCGCGCGCCGTCGCCGGCTCCGCGCGGACCACGCCCGGCAACTCGCCGACCTGCTGCGCCACCAGGTGCTCGGGGGTGGCTTCCCCGGCGGCGTGCTGCCGCACGAGGAGGTGATCGGCGCGGACTACGGCATGTCCCGCAACACCGTCCGCCAGGCCCTCGATCTGCTGCGCGCCGAACAGCTCGTGGCGCGGCAGCCGGGGGTGGGCACGGTGGTGGTGTGTCAGAAGTACCCGCATGCCCTCGACCGGCTGATGGGTCTGGCCGAGACCCTGCACTCGCACGGCACGGTCACCAATGAGGTACGCACCATCAGTCCGGTCGCGGCGCCGGCCCCGGTGGCGGAGCGGCTGCGGCTTCCGCCGCGGGCCGAGGTCCTCTACGTGGAGCGGCTGCGCAGGCTCGACGGTCTGCCGCTGTCCCTGGACCTGACCTATATCCCGCTGCCCGTCGGACTGCCGCTGCTCGACGCCGATCTGGAGCACAACGACGTCTTCCGGCTGATCGAGGAGACCGCCGGACAGCCCCTGGGCACCGCCGAGATCACCCTGGAGGCCGTCAATGCCGATGCGCACTCCGCCGCTGTCCTGGAGGCGCCGCGCGGCACTGCCGTGCTGATGCTCGAACGCCTCACCCATCTCGCCGACGGCACCCCCGTCGACCTGGAATTCATCCGCTTCCGCGGCGATCGCCTCACCATGCGGGGCCTGTTGCACCGCACGATCTGAGCCACTCCCGCACCGCTCCCCTCCCGGACCTCTTCCGCTCCCCCGCCATGCCCTGGAGACCGCCATGCCTCTTGTGCCGCAACGCGCCGATGTGCCCGTGACCATCGACGAGTCGAAGTGCATCGACGGCTGCACCCTGTGCGTCGACATGTGCCCGCTGGACTCGCTCGCCATCGACCCGGCGAGCAACAAGGCGTACATGCACGTCGACGAGTGCTGGTACTGCGGCCCGTGCGCCGCCCGCTGTCCCACCGGCGCGGTCACGGTCAACATGCCCTATCTGCTGCGATGAGAGGCCCCCGTTCATGAGCTCCCGATTCCCGGGCTCCCCGTTCCCGCCGTCCCCCTCCCTGTCCCCGTCCCCGGCCGCTCCGGGTTCCCCGCCCGCCGTACCGCACCCGGCCCGCCGCCGTGCGCTCGCCGCGGCGCTGGCGTCCGTGCTGCTGGGCCCGCTCAGCGCCTGCGGCACGCCCGCGGACGCCTCGGACGACAAGACCGTCACCGTGACCGTCGGCTACCAGTCCAAGACCATCAACACGGTCACCGCCGGTACGCTGCTGCGCTCACTCGGCTCCTTCGAGCGTGCGCTGCGCGCCCAGGGCAAGCGGGACGGGAAGACGTACAAGGTGCGGTGGCAGGACTATGCGACCGGTGCGCCGATCACCGCGCAGATGGTCGCCGGGAAGGTCGACATCGGCTCGATGGGCGACTTCCCGCTGCTGCTGAATGCCGCCCGCGGCAAGCAGCTGCGCGCCCCCACCCGGCTGGTCTCGGTGACCGGCTACAACCTGCGCGGGGCGCTCAACACCGTGGTCACCAGGCCCGGTTCGGCGCTGCGCTCGGTGCGGGACCTGCGCGGCAAGAAGGTCTCCAGCAGCGTCGGTTCGGCGTCCGACGGCACCCTGGTGCGGGCGCTGCGGCAGGCCGGGCTCGATCCGGAGCAGGACATCCACAAGCTCAACCAGCAGCCGGCGGTGGGGGCCTCGGCGCTCCAGTCGGGCAGCGTGGACGCGCTGTCACAGTTCGTGGCCTGGCCGGGGCTGCTCGCCTTCCAGGGCAAGGCACAGCCGCTCTACGACGGGGGCGCGCTCGGTCTGCCCACCTTCCACGGCGTGACCGTACGGGACGCGTTCGCCACCCGGCGCCCGGCCGTGGTGCGGGCGTTTCTCGCCGCCCAGCGGGAGGCGACCCGCTACCTGCGTGCCCACCCCGTCGACGCCGCGCAGCGGGTCGCCAGGGCCACCGGGCTGCCGCCCGAAGTGGTCTACCTCTACAACGGCGCCGGCGGCACCGCGACCTTCGATCCCACCCTCAAGCCGCAGCTGATCGCCGCACTGAAGAAGGACGTCCCGGTGCTGCGCGCGGCGAAGCTGACCGGGCCGGTCGATGTCGACTCCTTCGTCAACGACCGCTATCTCCAGCAGAGTTACGGCCGGGACTACGCCCGGTCGGTGCGCGCCACCGGGCACCCGTCCCCGGACGAGGTGTGGCTGCGCGGCGCGGACCGGACCCATTCCTTCGCCGGTCCCCGGGCGCTGCTCCGGTTCGTCGCCGCGCACCGCGACACGGTGCGTGCCGCGTATGTGGCCGATACGACGACCGGCACCCGCTGGTTCGCCGACAAGTCGGTCTGGGTCCGCGACGGCGCACGGCTGCTGCCCTTCGCCACCCGGGCCACCGCCGACGCCTGGACGCGGCGGCACCACGGTGCCCGCACCGTCGGCTACGCCGCCGCTCTGGAGGAGGCCCGATGAGCGCGCCCGCCCCAACGGCCGACAGCACGGGGCGGACCGGCCCGCCCCGAGGGCCCTGGCTCCGGTACGCCCGGATCACGGCCGCGGTCCTCGTGGCGCTCACCGGGTGGCAGTTGCTCGCCCAGTACCGGGTGAATCTGTGGCTGCGGTTCTCCCAGTTCCCCACGGTCGCCGAGACGGCCCGGGAGTTCGCCCGCCGGCTGGGCACCGCCACGTACTGGCAGGACGTCTCCGACAGCCTGGCCCGGATCGTCGGCGGCTTCGTCCTCGCGGCCGTCCTCGGCGTCGCCGTCGGCACCGCTCTCGCCCGCTCCCCCGTCGTCTCCGACCTCTTCGGTCCGCTGCTCGAAGTGCTGCGCCCGATACCGGCGATCGCGCTGGTCCCGGTGGCGATCCTGCTGTTCCCCAGCAATGAACAGGGCATCGTCTTCATCACGTTCACCGCCGCGTTCTTCCCGGTCACGGTCTCCACCCGGCACGCGGTGCGGGCGCTGACGCCCGTCTGGGAGGAGGCGGTGCGCACCATGGGCGGGGGCCGGTGGCGGGTGCTGCGCTCGGTGGTGCTGCCGGGGGCGCTGCCCGGCATCCTGGGCGGACTGTCGGTGGGCATCGGCGTCTCGTGGATCTGTGTGATCTCCGCCGAGATGATCTCCGGCGAGTACGGCGTGGGCTATCGCACCTGGCAGGACTACACCATCGTCGACTACCCGGGGGTCTTCGTCGGGATGGCCACCATCGGCCTGCTCGGGCGGCTCACGTCCACGGCGGTGGAACTGCTGGGGCGGCGGCTGACGCGCTGGCTGCCGCGCACCGCGCGCGGCCCGGGGGCGTCCGCGGGCGGGCGGGCCCGGTGGCGGACCGTCCGGGCCGCACTCGGGGAGCCGTCATGACCCGTACCGAGACCGGCACCGACACCGAGGCCGCCGGGGCGGCCTCGGACCGCGCACCCGCACCCGCACCCGCACCCGCACCGGGCCTCCGGCTGACCCTGAGCGATGCCGTGCTCGGCCGGCCCGGCGCCCCCGTCCTCGACGGCCTGGACCTCGATGTCGCCGCGGGCGAGATCCTCACCGTCGTCGGACCGTCCGGCTGCGGCAAGTCCACCCTGCTGCGCACGCTGGCCGGGCTGCTGCCGCTGCTCGGCGGCCGGCTGGCCGAGGACGGCACGCCGGTCGAGGGGCCGGCCGCCGACCGGGCGCTGGTCTTCCAGGAGGACGCCCTGCTGCCCTGGCGCAGCCTGCGGGCCAATGTGGAACTCCCGCTGGCCATCCGGGGAGTGGCCCGTGCGCAGCGCCGGGTGCGGGCCGACGAGTGGCTGGCCCGGGTCGGGCTCACCGAGCACGCCGCCCGGCTGCCGCACCAGGTCTCCGGCGGCCAGCGGCAGCGCACCCAGCTGGCCCGTGCGCTGGCCGGGCGGCCGCGCGCGGTCCTGATGGACGAACCGTTCGGCGCGCTCGACGCACCGACCCGGGCCGGTATGCAGCAGTTGCTGGTCACGGCGCTGAGCGGCACCCGGGCGACCGTCGTCTTCGTCACCCACGACGTGGACGAGGCGCTGTTCCTGGGCGACCGGGTCGCGCTGCTGGGCACCGGCCGGGTGCTGGACGTACCACGGCCCCGTCTGCGCGGGGCGCACACCGATCCGGCGACGGTCGCCCTGCGCCGCGAGGTCCTCGCGTCCCTGGACGGCCGGCCCGGTTCCTGACCGGCGCCCGGCACCGGCGCGGCCCGGAACTTCACCGACCTGACCGGCACGTCCTCGTACGTGGCCGGGCGAGCGAAAGGCACTGTCATGCCGGAAGACACCGTCGGCGCGACCACGGAAGCCATGGCGATCCCCGCCCTCGACTCCGCCGAGGAGCTGTCCTGCGACGTCCTCGTCATCGGCGGGGGCACCGCCGGAACGATGGCGGCGCTCACCGCGGCCGAACACGGCGCATCCGTCCTGCTGTTGGAGAAGGCGCATGTCCGGCACTCCGGTGCGCTCGCGATGGGCATGGACGGGGTCAACAACGCCGTCGTCCCGGGCCGCGCGGAACCCGACGACTACGTCGCCGAGATCACCCGCGCCAACGACGGCATCGTCGACCAGTCCACCGTCCGCCAGACCGCGACCCGCGGCTTCGCCATGGTGCAGCGGCTGGAGGCGTACGGCGTGAAGTTCGAGAAGGACGAACACGGCGCGTACGCGGTCCGCCAGGTGCACCGCTCCGGCTCGTATGTGCTGCCGATGCCCGAGGGCAAGGACGTCAAGAAGGTCCTCTACCGGCAGCTGCGCCGCCGTGAGATGCGCGAGCGGATCCGCATCGAGAACCGCATCATGCCGGTGCGGGTGCTGACCGCCGGCGGCCGGGCGGTCGGGGCGGCGGGCTTCCACACCCGCACCGGGCACTTCGTCACGGTCCGGGCCGGCGCGGTGATCCTCGCCACCGGCGCCTGCGGCCGCCTCGGCCTGCCCGCCTCGGGCTATCTCTACGGCACGTACGAGAACCCCACCAACGCCGGTGACGGCTACGCCATGGCCTACCACGCGGGTGCCGCGCTGACCGGCATCGAGTGCTTCCAGATCAATCCGCTGATCAAGGACTACAACGGCCCGGCCTGCGCCTATGTGGCCAATCCGTTCGGCGGCTACCAGGTCAACCGGCACGGTGAGCGGTTCGTGGAATCCGACTACTGGTCGGGGCAGATGATGGCGGAGTTCGCGGCCGAGGTCGCCTCCGAACGCGGTCCGGTCTATCTGAAGCTGAGTCACCTCCCGGAGGAGTCCGTCTCCGCCCTGGAGACGATCCTGCACACCACCGAGCGCCCCACCCGTGGCACCTTCCACGCCGGGCGCGGCCACGACTACCGCACCCACGACGTGGAGATGCACATCTCCGAGATCGGCCTGTGCGGCGGGCACTCGGCCTCGGGGGTACGGGTCGACGACCATGCCCGCACCACCGTGCCGGGCCTGTACGCGGCCGGCGACCTGGCCTGTGTCCCGCACAACTACATGATCGGCGCGTTCGTCTTCGGTGATCTGGCGGGCGCGGACGCGGCCCAATACCGGGCGTACGAGGGCGAGTTGCCCCATGACCAGCTGCGCGACGCCCATGAACTGATCTACCGGCCGCTGCGGAACCCCGACGGCCCGCCGCAGCCGCAGGTCGAGTACAAACTCCGGCGCTTCGTCAACGACTACGTCGCCCCGCCCAAGAGCGGCGCCCGGCTGTCGCTGGCCGTCGAGCACTTCGCGCGGATGCACACCGACCTCGCCGCGATGGGCGCCCGCACCCCGCATGAGCTGATGCGCTGCGCCGAGGTCGGCTTCATCCGCGACTGCGCCGAGATGGCCGCCCGCGCGTCACTGGCCCGCACCGAGTCCCGCTGGGGCCTCTACCACGCACGCACGGACCACCCGGAGACCGATGACACCGACTGGCTGCACCACCTGGATCTGCGGAAGTCGGCGACGGGACGGATGGAGTTCACCGCCCGCCCGGTGGCGCCGTACCTCGTCCCGGTCGACGAGTACCGCCCCGTGGGCGGCGCGCCCCGGTTCCTCGGCGAGGTCCATCCGGAACAGGTCGCGACGGCGGGGCGGCGGGACCGGCCGCCGGTGGAGTCCGCGGTGGTGGGTGCGGTGGCGGTGAGGGCTTCGGGGGCGGACGGCGGGGCGGGCGGTGGCGGCATCGGCACGGCCGGAACCACCCCGGGGGCTGTCGGCGGCGGCACGGCCGGAACCGTGCCCGGAGCCGGAGCCGGAGCCGGGGCCGGAGCCGGAGCCGGAGCCGGGGCCGGCACCTCTCCCCGCATCCTCGAACTCCTCGCCCTCGCCGAGGACCAGCCCGACCTCCCGGCGCTGCGCCCGTACCTCGCCGACCCCGACCCGGCCGTACGGCGCGCCGCCGTCGACACCCTCACCGAGACCGTCCCGCCCGGCACCGGCCCGGCCCTCGCCACCGTCCTCACCGACCCCGACCCCGCCGTACGGGCGGCCGCCGGCGCCTCACTGCGTGAGCTGAGCGAGGTCCTCCCTGCGGAGCCCGGTCTGCGTACGCCGCTGGCCGCCGCGGTGCACGGGCCCGACGCGGCCGTCCGCGCGGCGGCCGTGGAGGTGCTGCGTGCGCTGCGCCTCGGCGACCGGCCCCTCTTCGCCGCCGCGCTCACCGACCCCGCCGTGGAGGTACGCGTCCAGGCCGTCCGCGCGCTGGTCTCCGTCGACGCCGCGGATGATCTGCGCCGGGCCGCCCGGGACGCCTCCCGTGAGGTCCGGGTGGCCGCCGCGCACGGACTCGGCACGGTCGGCGGCCCCGGGGATCTGGCGGTGCCGCTCCGCGACGCGGATGTCCTCGTACGGGCCGCGGCGCTCGCGGCGCTGGCCACCACCGGCTGCCCGCCGCCCTATGACGCGGCGGCCGTCGCGGCGCTCGGCGACCCGGCCTGGCAGGTCCGGTCCGGCGCCGCCACCGCCCTGGCCGCCGCCGCCCCCGAGCCGGCCGTGGCCGCGCTGCGCTCCGCTCTCTCCGACGGGCACGCGGATGTCCGCAAGGCGGGGGTGCTCGCGCTGCGCGCGCACGCCGCCCGCGCGGACGCCCGCCAGGCACTGGCCACGGTCGCGGACGACCCGGACGCCGACGTCCGCGCCTACGCCCGGCTCGCGACGAAGGGGTGACACGGGCGCGGTGCGGGGGCGCGGGCCGGGGCGGGGCCGCCCGGACCGGTGGGCCGCATCCCGGCGGGCGGCATCCAGCTCCCCACGGCCGGCGGCGTACCGCGGGTGGCCCACGGACCGTCCGCGACGGCGCGTGCCACCCACCGCACCCCCGGTATAAAACTGCCCAAAACAGGCATATTCCTGCTAGCCGACATGGACAGCTGGTCAGGAATGCCTATGCCCTCCCTCACCCCCCGATGGCCCCGATACGTCGAGTTCGCCCCGAGCGTCCTGGTCGCCGGAGGGCTCGTCTGGGACGCCTTCTCGCCGGCCGACTACTGGGGCGACCCGATGCTGACGGCGGCCAGCGTGATGGCCGGTGCGCTGCTCTCCCTGCGGCACACCCTCGCCATCGGCGCCGCCATCGTCGGCGGCGTCTTCGCACTCACGGTGAAGGACGGCACCGCCGGCGACATCGTGGGCTATCTGGAGCTCATCAACACCCTCTTCGCCGCGCTCATGGGGGTCGGCGTCAATCGGGTGATCGCCCGCCACGGACGCCATCTGGACGTGGTGCGTTCGGTGGCGGAGGCCGCCCAGCGTGCCGTGCTGCCCGCACCGCCGGAACGCATCGGCCCGCTGGCCATCGCCGCCCGCTACCAGGCCGCCCAGAGCGAGGCCCGGATCGGCGGCGACGCCTATGCCGTCCAGCGGACCCCGTTCGGCGTCCGGCTGCTGATCGCCGATGTGCGCGGCAAGGGGCTGGGCGCGGTGAGCGCGGTGTCGGTGCTGCTGGGCGCGTTCCGCGAGGCCGCCGAGGAGGAGCCGGACCTCGCCACGCTGGCCGACCGGATGGAGCGCGCCCTGCTCCGGGAGAGCGAGCACACTTCCGAGGAGGACCGGCTGGAGGGCTTCATCACGGCCCTGCTCTGCGAAGTCCTCCCGGGGGCCGCGGGCCTGCGGATGCTGAACTGCGGCCACCCCGCGCCCTACCTCTGCCACGACGACGAGGTGCACGTCCTGGAGCCCGGCGATCCGGGGCTGCCGCTGGGGATGGGCACGCTGGGAGTGGAACGGACCCTCCCGGCCGACCGACCGTTCCCGGCGGGCAGCACCCTGCTGCTGGTCACCGATGGCGTGACGGAGGCCCGCGACGCCGCCGGACGGTTCTACGATCCCGCGGCACAGCTGGCGGGCCACGGCCCGTTCCGGGGACCACAGGACGTGATCGACCGCTTGGTGCGGGACGTCGAGCACTGGACCGGCGGCCCGCGCGACGACGACATGGCGGTGCTCGCCCTCACCCGGCAGGGAGAGGGCGCATAACTCCCCGTCATCACTCCACAGCCGCCGCCACATCGCGGCTTTTCTCCATCCCTTGGGGAATTCCGTCGTGTGCTGCCGAGATTTCCGGAAGGGAGATGAGATGATCAGTCAGAGCATCAGCATCCGCACCGAGCGACCCTTCGCTCCCGCGCAGATCGGAGTTGATGTGTCCGACAACAGATCAACCCTGCTGAGTCAGCGCGCCGCCGTCATTTTCCTCCTCGGCGCCCTCACCGCTATCGCCGCCGGGGTGCTCACCTTCTTCAACGGCGGCACCCCGGCCTCCGCCACCCTCGTCGGCGGCGCCGCCTTCGGTGCCGCCGTCACCTTCTTCCATACGGTCATCGACTGAGCTTCCCCACGGACCTTCCGGGCCCGCCCCCTTGGCCCCGGCCGGACGCTCAGGCACCGGACCCACACCCTCAAGTTCTTCCTTCAAATAACTTGAGGTTTCCAGGCCCGGCCCGGTCTCCGCGTCTCAGGCGGAATCCGTGGCACCGCATGCGGTGCGCCGCCGGACCGCAAGTGCCAAACTTGAGTCACCGCGCCCGGCCGCCGGCCGGGGCCCTTGCCGCCGAGGGGGCACCATGACCTGGGCATCTTGGACCACTGTAGGGATACACGCCCTACCCGGCGCGGTTCACACCGCGGAGATCGGCGTGATCAACGGTGACCTGACCATTCACACGACCTGGTCGGAGAACCTGGCCCATGTAGCTGTGCAGTACACCGGGGCGTCGGAGTGGTACACCATGGCCGGCAGCCCCGTCCCGTGCGATTCCGAAGAGGCCAGCCGCACCTTCCACCAGGCCGTCGTCGAAGCCGTACGCGGCGGGGAGCGAGCCGACGCCTCCCTGGAGGAGCTGTTTCACCGCTAGGGCCCGTCTTCCTGTCCCGGCCGTCCTCTGATCCGACGAGCGGCGCCGGGCGCGACAGCCGCGCCGTAGCACCGGGTCTCCCCACGCGCTCTCTCCGTAGCCTGGCCCGCCCCTCTCCGTAGCCGGCCCCGCCGCACCACTGGCCGCACCGCGGGCAGGATCACGGCGCGGCCCAGATCGTCGCGATCTCCATGGCATGAGAGCGCTCCCCCACACCCCCGGCCCGCGCGAGACCGTCGCACCGCCCTCGAACGCGCGCCACGCCGGCCACTCGCCACGCCCCCCGGCCGCCTTGGCAACACCGCGGCGCCGCCGGGCACCCCGCCCCCGCCAACGGCCCCGCACTGACCGCCGTTTGGCGCGGGCGAGCCCGCTCTCATAGCAGCCCGCAGTTCCGCTCATCTTCCGAGCAACCATTTCGCGCCACCGCATGTCTCCTCAGGTGGACCACAGTTGGTCACCTGCTGGCTACTTAATGCTGACCAATTGTTAAATTTCGCCCAGGAATCTCGATTCCTGATCATTTCTCTTTACATGCCCATGCCAGGCATACCAGGGTTTGCGCGGGGCCCCGCGGCCCCCGTGGTGCACAACAGCACCGCGCGTACGGGCGGTTGGCGAGCCGACCGCCCCCGCAGCACTAAGGATCCACATCAGTGCGTAGACCCCACATACGCAGACACCGCCTGGCCATCGCGGTCGCCGTGACGACGGCCGCCACCCTGACAGCGGGTGTGGCGGGCAGTGCCTCCGCGACCCCGCCGGCCTCGCCGGTCGCTGCATCCTCCGCAACTCCCGCCCTCCAGAAGGCCGTTGACGCCGCCCGCGACGCCGCCTACGCGCACTCCTCGGCCACCGGAGTCAGCAAGAAGGACACCCTCAAGGCCACCGACACGCTCGTCGACCCGGACGGCCGGCAGCATGTCCGCTTCGTCCGGACCCACCGGGGCATGCCGGTGCTCGGCGGCGACCTCGTCGTCCACCTGACGGCCGACTCGGCGTACGAGGGCGTGACCCGGGCCTACCGTCATCAGGTCGACATGACCGGCACGGACCCGAAGTTGTCCGCCGGCGAGGCCCGGACGAAGGCCGCTGCCGTGGGCAAGGGCCGGGCCGGCGACGCCGAACTGGTCGTGGACGCCCGCAACGGCCGTACGACGCTGGCCTATCAGGTGCAGGTGACCGACAGCCGTACCGCCGAGTCCGGTGGCGCCCGTACGGTCGTCCTCGACGCGGCGACCGGCGCGGTGCTCAGCAACGTCCAGGCCGACGACTCCTTCCTGTCGCCCGCCCTCCAGCGCAAGCTGCGCGCGCGGGGCGAGCGGCTCAACCCCTCGACCGGACTGGCCACCCCCGCCCCGCCCGCCACGGGCCAGACGGCGAAGTCCGCCGGCTTCCCGGCGGCGGCCAAGGGCACCGGCGCGTCCTTCTTCGTCGGCAGTGTGCCGCTGTCCACCACCCAGACCGCGAAGAAGTCCTTCACCCTGAAGGACTCCACCCGCGGCAACACCGAGACCCGGGACGCCGGCGACAAGGAACTGGAGAAGTTCAGCGGCGGCAAGGCGTTCACCAGCACCACCAACCGCTGGGGCAACGGCACCACGAGCAGCCGGGCCACCGCCGCCGTCGACGCCCAGTACGGCATCGCCAGCACCCTCGACTTCTACAAGAAGACCTTCGGCCGCAAGGGCATCAAGAACGACGGCCGTGGGGCGCGGGCCCTGGTGCACTTCGGCGACAAGGTCGGCAACGCCTTCTGGTCCCCGCAGTGCGGCTGCATGCTCTACGGCGACGGTGACGGCCGGACGTTCACCAAGCCGCTGGTCGTCCTGGACGTCACCGGCCATGAGCTCTCCCATGGCGTCGTCGACGCGACCGCCAACCTCCAGCCCACCCGGGTGGACATCGAGGGCAACCAGTTCGGTGAGCCCGGCTCGCTCAACGAGTCGCTGGCGGACATCTTCGGCAGCGCGGTCGAGTTCGCGACCAACAACCCGAAGAACCCGCCGAACTACCTGATGGGCGAGAAGCTCGGCCTCGACCAGAAGTTCCTGCGCCGGCTGGACAAGCCGTCCCTCGACAAGCTCGAAGGCACGGTCGACTACTGGTCGAAGGCGTCCTACGACACCGAGGTGCACGCCGGCTCCGGCGTCTCCTCGCACGCCTACTACCTGCTCGCCGAGGGCAGCGGGAAGAAGACCATCGGCGGGGTCGCCTACAACTCCCCCACCGCGGACGGCTCCAAGGTGACCGGCATCGGCCGGACGAAGGCGACGGCGATCTTCTACCGGGCACTCACCCGGTACATGGTCTCCACGACCGACTTCCACGACGCCCGGACCGCGACCCTGCGTGCGGCCAAGGACATGTACGGCGCCAAGAGCACCGAGTACAAGACCGTGGACAGGGCCTGGGCGGCCGTGAATGTGAAGGCGTCCAACACGCCCTCCACCAAGCACTGATCCGTCCCGGACCGGGCCGGGGGGGGGGGGGGGGGCCCCCCCCCCCCCCCCCCCCCCCCCCGGGGTGTGGAGGCCCCCCCCCCCCCCGGGGGGGGGGGC